>JAVCCL010000032.1 GCA_030765505.1 Candidatus Kaelpia imicola
ATACATCTTTGCCTTCTTCGGGAGTAATAAATCCATAACCTTTTTCGTTACTGAACCACTTTACTGTTCCTTTCATACTGGTAAAACCTCCTTTTTTAAATTTGCAGTCAATAGAGGGATAAAAAAAAACGCAAGGGAGATAGAATGCTCACCTTGCGGACTGATATTTTACTCTCCTCATCACTACAATCGGGATTCTACAATATTAGTTATAGTTAGTCAAGAGAATAAACATTAAAATAAATATTATAAAGCTTGAAAGCATAGAGACAACAATATACAATATAATGGCTATAACTAAAGGGGTATATTATGAGCAGTAAAGAGATTAAAGATATTAAAAGTTTGATATTGGACGCTAAGAAAGAAGCCCATAAGTGTAAAGAGAAGGATATCAAGCCTGCTTTTACAGGCCCTATTGATTGGCCTGTAGAATGTACTGTTGGTCCGGGATTAGAAGGTGCCATTGCTTGCGAGAGTGCGATTGGCTATGTTCATGGTGCTCAAGGTGAACTTATATATAGAGGTTATGATGTATTTGATCTCTGTGCCTATTCGACATTTGAGGAGGTATCATACCTTCTTTTATACGGTAATTTGCCTACTAAATCTAAGTTAAATAAATTTAAGAAGGATTTGACAGTATCAAGATCTATTCCTCAAACAATACGTCTTTTAATGGGTTTTCCCGTTAAAGATATCAATACTATGGCAGCCTTACGTATAGGCACTAACTTTATGCGCCATGAAAGGACTTTTATTGACAGAGCTGAATATCATCCTGATATTAAAACAGCTATTAGTTCCGATGAAGACTCTATCCCCATGGAGACCTATCCTACAGGAGAAGAGCATGCAATATATGAGTTTAAAAAGAAAGTTGTTAAGAAGCCGAGAGAAGTGGAGGGAGATCTTCATGATCCCATGGCTGAGCAAGCCTACGTTGACTTAATAGCCGGTGTCTCTTCTGTTGTCGGTGCTGTATCTCGTTTCAAAGCCGACTCTTTTCCGGTTGATCCTGATCCCGAATTGAGTCATGCTGGAAATTTAATATATATGATTACAGGTAGAAAGCCTGATCCCGTTGAAGAGCGTATTATGGATATAGCACTTATCCTCCATGCAGATCATGGTATGAATGCCAGTACTTTTGCTACTATGGTTGTGGCTTCAACTTTGTCAGATATCTATTTTGCGGTTGGTTCAGGTATAGCTGCTCTAAGCGGTCCTCTTCATGGAGGGGCAAATGAGCAGGTTTTAAGCATGCTTAGTGAGATTGAAGCCAGCAGTAATGTCGATTCTTGGTATCAGAATGCCAGAGATAAAAAGATAAAAATCATGGGTTTTGGGCATCGAGTCTATAAAGCCTATGATCCAAGAGCTAGAGTTTTAGGACCTTTAGCAGAATACCTTATTAAGAGCAAGGGTGATAGAGATGCCAAAAATCTGTTTACAACTGCAAGAAAATTAGAGAAGAAGGTTGTATCTACCTTGGGTAAAGATAAGAGGATATTTCCCAATGTTGATTTTTATTCCGGTCTTGTCTATAGCGCTTTAGGTATACCGAAAGAGCTGTTTACCCCCATATTTGCAGCAAGCAGGGTGTCTGGCTGGACCGCACGAGTAAGAGAGTATCATATGCACAATCGTATCTTTCGTCCTCGAGCTGTCTATTCTGGTGAACTTAATAAAAAATATATTTCAATAGAAAAACGCTAAATTTTAACTTTAAAGTTTAGACAATTTTCAATTACCTTGATTCAAGATATCTTGCTAAAGATAGATAGAGATGATTTTGTAAGAAACTCTGTTTTTTGCCCTCAATATTTTTTAAGGTCTGGGGATATAAAACTATGGCGTTGAGTAAAAAAAAGCAAGATGAGTTAAAGAATAAAATGGATAGGCTGGGGATTAAAGAAGGCGATATCCTGGAAACGTTTATTCGTTCTAGGGGTCGTGGCGGGCAGAAGGTCAACAAAACATCAAGCTGTGTCTATCTGAAGCATATTCCTACCGGTATTGAGGTTAAATGTCAAAGAGAGCGGTCTCAGAATTTAAACAGGTTTTTTGCAAGAAGAAGGCATCTAAATAAAATTGAAGAGATGATTTTGGATAAAGAGTCAGAAGAGAAAAAGAGAATAGAGAAAATAAAAAGGCAGAAACGCAAGAGGTCAAAAAGAGCTAAAGAAAAAATGTTGCATGATAAAAAGATAAGGTCTAAGAAAAAAGAGGAGAGATCTCATATGTCAGTTAGGGATGCGTTGAGATAAAGATTGCTTTAAATAACCTTGCTTTTTAACTTTAATTGTAATTTTTAAGTTGTCTTTACTCCCTAATTAGGTATTATGTTTTAGATTGATTATTCATTATTTTATCCATGAAAACAGAAGCTTTGAAGACTCTCTTTAAAATTGTATTAGTTGCGTTCTTTCTTTATCTATTTCTTTTAAGCATTGGTCTTATGAGCGTAGCTTTTAAAGGTTTCGGTAGGGGTTTCGCTGAAAGTCTTATCCAGACAACTTCCAATCCTCTTGCAGGTCTGTTCATAGGTATCTTAGCTACGAGTATTGTTCAGAGCTCTTCCATGACTACCTCTATTATTGTCGGCATGGTTGGTTCAGGTGTTATTACTGTTACAAATGCTATTCCGATAATTATGGGTGCGAATATCGGTACTACTGTTACAAATACGCTTGTCTCTTTGGGTCATATCGGTAGGCGTGAAGAATTTAAAAGGGCTGTAAGTGCCGGTACTGTACATGATTTTTTTAACCTTATCTGTGTAGCTATATTGTTTCCGCTTCATCTGATGACTGGATTTTTAGAGAAGATGGCTAGGTTCATGAGTCATATATTTGCAGGCTGTGGTGGTATTAGGTTTACAAGCCCTGTTAAGATGGTAACCAAACCGGTCATAAATATTATGAAGGAAGCCGTTGTCAACATAGGTTTGTCATCTAATATATCTTACCTGCTGCTTTTGATATCTGCATTTTTTTTATTATTTCTAGCGTTGTATTTTATAGTTAAGATTATGCGTTCTGTCGTAGTCCGCAGAGCTGAGATAATTTTGAATAATGTTATCAGTCGTTATGGATTATTGGCTATTCTGGCCGGACTTATCTTTACAACTATAGTCCAGAGCAGTTCTATTACTACTTCTTTAATGATTCCGCTTGCAGCTGCTGGGGTGCTTACAGTTGAAGGGGTGCTTCCTATTGTTATGGGTGCAAATATAGGCACGACTACAACTGCTATACTCGCATCCTTTGCTACTGGGAATATCTCTGCTATAACAATTGCTTTTGTGCACTTTCTTTTTAATGTTATTGGCGTAACATTGATCTATCCTATAAAGCCTTTGAGAAGAATTCCTATGTTTCTCTCTACTCATCTCGGTTCTCTGGCTTATAGGAGAAGACGTTATGTTATCTTTTATGTTTTAACGATGTTTTTTATAATTCCGGGCATATTGATTGCTATGTCTAAATTTTTTTAATAAGGAGGATAAATATGTTTAAGAATTTAATGCGTTTTTGGAAGGGTAAAGATTTCTTGAATCAGGTGCTTGAGGATTTTAAATCTATGCTTAACGATGCGGAGAGCATGTTTAATCTAGTTATTAAGAAACTTCTTTATAACGAAGGAGATTTAGGTACTCTAAAAAAAGAGATATATGGAATAGATAGTAGAGTAAATAAAGCTGAAAAAGAGATTAGGAAAAGGATTATAGAACATCTTTCGATTCAGCCTTCAGTTGATGTCCCTACATCACTTCTATTGATGAGCGTTGTAAAAGATGCTGAAAGGTTAGGCGATTATTCTAAAAATCTTTTTGAGGTTAGTAAATTTTTAACTGATCCCATTGATAAGAATAAGTATAAAGAGCTTTTTAATAATATAGATCAGGAGATAGCAGTACTTTTCAAAGATACTAAGAAGGCTTTTTTAGAATCTGATGAAGATACCGCTGTAGCATCCTGGAACTATGAACGTCAGATAGCAAAAAGATGTGATGAGACATTAGAAAAACTGGCTAAAAGCGATATCTCAGTAAATGAGGCGGTATGTTTTACTCTTATTGCAAGATATTTTAAGCGTATAGCAGCGCACCTTACTAATATCGCAACATCTGTAGTTTTACCCTTATCTGATTTAGACTATTTTGATGAGAAGAGATAGTATATTTAACTAATATTTATTTTTGCCAATAGTCTGTTTATTTTTTCAACCAATGGTAAGAACTTATCGTGCTTTCTTAGTTTTATCTGGTGCCTGTTTTTACCTTCCATGTTTTCATCAATCTCTCTTATTATCCTGTCATAAGGGCCAAGTATTGAGTGCGTTATTCTGCGGGCAATTATAAGGATTGTTAGTATGATTAAGGGAGCTACTGTAAAGATAATAAGAGTAGCTCTCTTCGCAGCAGGCATGATATGGTAAGCAATAGTTTCCGGAATAGCTATCTCCTGCGCTATTATGCCGAAGATTAAGTAGTATAGAGCTATTGAAACAATAATTGTAGGCAATAATGCTGCAAGGCCAATGATGAAAAAAATTTGTCTGTGAAATTTGTTTGCAAAGAATCTTTTTCTTTTATTTTTATTCATTTTTATACCCCACTTTTATCTCAGCATATAGCGCTTCTGCGCTAGAGGCTGTGTTATCTGCATCAGTCATAATTGCTATTGCTCCTACATTTGGAGGCTTTTTGCCAAAGAGCTGTATATAGTCATCATTTATATTACGCTCTTCATAGACCCATCTATTTAAATTCTCTTTTCCCGATTCAATAACTATTATCTTGATATTTTTAAAGTAAGGGCTGCTCATATATGTTTCTTCTTCCGTTGTTTCATCCCAGACGTACTCTATCGATTTTGTGTTGGTAAATAATATGCTTGGGAATATCACATATACCCTTGCCGGATAATCATCTTTCTCTACCCAGCCGCCCGAAGCCCTTACTGATTTTGATTTATCAGGGAATTTTAATACTTTCCATTTCCAGCTTATCATGGGAAACTTCCGAGGGTTGAATCTTATTTTATAGAAGAGTCCTGAGCAGGATTGATTACTCTTAGCAGAGAGATATCCTTCCTGATGAGCAGTCTCAACTGTATAGAGAACTTTATCTTTAAATATCTTCTCTTGCCAGTTATCCAGAGAACTTCTGTTTCTAAAGTTGAATAGTTTTGGAATATCCAGAGCAAATACCGCAGAGGTTAACGTAGTGGTTGTTAATATTGTGAAGGCTATAAATATTTTTTTAAAGCTCATTAAACTCATTCTATCTGTTATTATATTGGAAGTCAAATTAGTTATTATAAGATGTAATATAATAACCGGAAATAATGTTTAAATAAGAGAGAGATGGATAAAGATAGAGATATTGAGTTTATGGAGCTGGCTATTGCTAAGGCAATTGAGGGAGTAGAGAGCGGTCAGACACCCTTTGGGGCTTGTATTGTAAAGAACAATGGGATTATATCGTGCTGTTATAATAGAGTCTGGGCAGCAACCGATATAACGGCTCATGCTGAGATAGTAGTAATAAGAGAAGCTTGCAGGAAGCTGGGTAGTATTGACCTATCGGGCTGCGTAATCTATTCGACAACTGAGCCTTGTCCGATGTGCTTTACAGCTATTCATTGGGCTAAGATAGATAAGATTGTCTATGGTGCTTCAATAGAAGACGCAAAGAGTTTCGGATTTTCTGAACTGGTTATATCCAGCAAGGAGATGAGGGATATAGGTAAAGGTAAGATTGAGATTATACCAGGATGTTTAAGAGAGGATAGCTTAAGATTGTTCAGTATTTGGAAGGGTAGAGGCAATAGCAGGGTTTACTAAAGTAAATCTTCTAATTCTAATTCTAGATAGCTATTGCAATTTTTACCGCTTTCTTTTGCATTGTAGAGTGCCTTATCTGCAGTATTAGTTATACTGTTCACTAGTTCGAGTCCTATTTTTATTCTTGCAATTGTATCTTCGTTAGGATTGAAAGTAGTAAACCCTAAGCTTACTGTAATAATATATTCTTTTCCGTTTATCACTATAGGATTATCTCTAAAAGCTTGGTTTATTCTATCGGCTACAATCTGAGCTTCATCTTCTGAGGTAGCGGGAAGGATAACAGAGAATTCATCGCCGCCAAAGTGGAATAAGAGATCGCTCTCTCTTAGGCAATCTTTTACCGTCTCTGCCATAAACGCTATTGCTCTATCACCTTCAAGGTGACCAAAATTGTCATTGATGTCTTTTATATAATCACCATCTATCATAATAACAGAGAGTGGACCATCGTGTGTTGAGAAAGATATAGCTTCTCTTAATCTAACCGGATAGTAATCTTTTCTATAAGCGACTTTAGTCAATTTATCATAGTAGTCTTCTGTTATATTAAATCCAGTCCATGTTATTCCGTCAGGGTTTATGTTGGATATCAGTTTGAATACCTGAGTATCTATTTCATATACAAAATCGGATCTAGGAGTACTCTCTATGCTAAATGCAGTTGCAATATTTTGACCTATGATATCTGTTCCGAAGATTGATAGGGCTGATTCGTTTGCCTCTATCACTATTCCATCATTGTCGGTCTCAATTATAGGTATAGATAGTTCTGGATAGAAATTGCTGGAAGGAGTCTTTGCTCTGCGCAGAGATTGGTTATGAGAAGCTGATGAACCTACAGATGTTATAGATGTAAATATAAGCGTAGATATCAATAATGCCGAAAAAATAGCCCTATTTTTAAATTTAATTTCCATAATTTATTTCAAGCCCTTTATACAAATATGCCATATTTTAGCTAAAATACAAACTTTTTGAATATTTTCAATTTATGTGAATTTTATTTCTTGAATAGGTCTCCTTTAGTTCTTATCAGCTATTGATAACTGTGGTACAATATAGCTCTTGTTTTTAGGTTTATAGTAATCTAATTTTATTCGAGAAAAGAGAGGATAGATAGATGGAATACAAAGATGTTTTTAAGGGAAGTAAGGTTGCATATTTCTCTATGGAGATAGGCATAAAGCCTGAGTTTTCGACTTATAGCGGCGGTCTTGGCATCTTGGCCGGTGATACCGTCCGCTCCAGTGCAGATTTAAATATTCCTCTAGTTGCTATTACCCTTGTTTCACGTAAAGGTTATTTCAGGCAGGAGTTCAATCAGGATAATTGGCAGATAGAGAGACCGGATAATTGGGAACCAAGAGATTATCTTGCATTATTACCTCAGCAGATTGAAGTCGAGATAGAAAAAAGAACTGTAAAGGTTCAAGCCTGGCTATATGTAGTACAGAGTACTACCGAAGGCAGAGTGCCGGTATTATTCCTTGATACAGATATAGAAGGTAATAGCGGGGAAGATAGAGAGCTTACTCATTATCTCTATGGAGGTGATCAGCGTTATAGAATGAAGCAGGAGATTGTTCTTGGGATAGGCGGAGTGAGAATACTTAAGGCGCTTGGAGTTGAAGTCTCGAAATATCATTTAAACGAAGGCCATGCAAGTTTTCTTACTCTTGAAGTTTTTAAAGAGTTTGATGGTAATATTGAAAAGGTGCAAAAAAAATGTGTCTTTACTACTCATACTCCTGTTAAGGCTGGACATGACAAGTTCTCCTATCAGCTGGTAGCTGAGATTTTGCCTCAGATCATACCTCTGGAGACCATTAAGAGTTTTGCCGGTAAAGACTCTTTAAATATGACGCTGCTTGCTTTAAATTTAAGCGGTTTTGTTAATGGTGTTGCAAAGAAGCATGGTGAGACAACAAAGAAGATGTTTCCTGGTTACGTCATAAGTTCTGTTACAAATGGAGTCCATCCTTATACCTGGACGGAAGATAGTTTTAAAAAACTATACGATAAATATCTTCCCGGCTGGGCTAAAGAGCCTGGGCTTTTGGGCAGAGTTGAGATTATACCCCACGAAGAGATCTGGGAGGCGCATTATAAAGCAAAGAAAAATCTGGTTGAGTTTATAAATAGTAAATCAGAGATAAAATTCTCTGAGGACGTTTTTACTATAGGTTTTGCAAGGCGTGCAACGACATATAAAAGACATACGCTTATGTTTCAGGATTTGGAGCGGCTTAAGAGCATCAATTCCAAATTCTCTATTCAGATTATCTTCGCCGGTAAAGCACATCCCTACGATGAGCCGGGCAAGAAGATGATTCAGGAGATATTCTCTTATATCAACGAGCTTAAAGATGAGATAAAGATTGCCTATATCGAAGATTATGATATAGAGAAAGCTCAAAAATTGATTCCCGGGGTTGATATCTGGTTGAATACTCCCAAGCGGCCGATGGAGGCATCCGGCACCAGCGGTATGAAGGCAGCTTTAAATGGAGGTATAAATTTCTCCATACCTGATGGCTGGTGGGTTGAAGGCTGCATCGAAGGTGTTACCGGCTGGGCTATAGGTCCTACTGAAGAGGGTTTTGCTGCCGAAGATTTAGACCTAAAAGAGAAGCACGATCTTTACGGTAAGCTTGAATACGCGATACTTCCGATGTTTTATGAGCAGAGAGACAACTGGATCGGTATGATGAAAAATTCAATCGGTAAGGTTGCAAATTATTTTAATAGTCATCGCATGATGCATCGTTATATAACGGATGCATATTTTAGCTAAGAGAAATCAGCATTAAACTTTTTAAATATGGATTTTAAAAAGGCTCTCTTTATAGTAGATGTTCAGAACGATTTCTGTTTTAAAGGAGCGTTAGCCGTTAAAGGTGCTGATGAGATTATTCCAGCATTAAATAAATATATTACTCTCTTCCAGGAAAAAAAATATTCAGTCTTTGCTTCTAGAGATTGGCATCCCCAAAATTCACAGCATTTTAAAGACTTTGGCGGTCTCTGGCCGCTGCACTGCGTGCAGGGTACAGAAGGAGCCAAGTTTTATCCAGATTTAAAACTACCTCAGGATATAATTATTATCTCATCCGGTATGGGCGTTAATGAAGATGGGTATTCTGCTTTTGAGGGGAGAGACTCTAAAGATATAGCCTTAGAGGGTGTTTTAAGGGGTCTAGGTATTGAGGAGCTCTATATTGGCGGGATTGCTACTGATTACTGCGTTAAGGCTACAACTCTGGATGCTTTAAGGTTGGGTTTTAAAGTTATGGTTTTAACTGACGGGATAAAGGGTGTTAATATAGAGAGAGATGATTCTAGAAAGGCATTGGATGAGATGGTATCTCAGGGTGCCTCTCTGATAGATTTTAAGGAGTTAGAGACAGGATGGGTATAGTTACAAAGAGAGGAGATAAGGGTAGAACATCGCTTCTTTATTCAAAGAGAGTAGACAAGGATAATATCTTAATTGAGGCTGTTGGTGTTCTGGATGAACTCAATGCTTTTTTAGGTTTATCAAAGTCCAAAATAAGATGTAAGAGAAGAAAAAAAATTATAGCTGATATTCAAAAAGATCTATTTCTGATAGCTGCTGAGCTGGTAATAAGCAAGTCTAAGTATCGGAGTTTAAAGGAAAAGATAACCGCAGAGAGAATATCTCATCTTGAAAGATTGATAGAGAGTTTTGAGAAGAAGTACAAGCAAGACTCTTTTATTAACCTGGACTCCAACAGTTATTCAGCTTCAATAAATGTTGCCCGGGTTATATCGAGAAAATTAGAGAGAAGAGCAGTAAGTTTAAAAAAGAGAAAGATTCTTTTAAACGATCTAATATTAATCTATTTAAATAGGTTATCAGATCTGTTATTTCTTTTGGCCAGGTCTTTTGAGAAATATGAATGATAGCGAAAGAGCTATTAAGATAATAAAGATTTTAAGCAAAGAGTACTCTAAAAGCAAAACAGCGTTATTCTACAAAAATCCTTTTCAGCTTCTTATTGCAACAATCTTATCTGCACAGTGTACCGATAGTAAAGTTAATGAGATAACCCCTGGCCTTTTCAAGAAATATAAGGATGTTCATGATTTTTCAGTTGCTAGAAAAAAGGAGTTAGAAAAGAAGATTCATTCCAGCGGTTTTTATAGAAATAAGACCAAAAATATAATAGCTTCCTCTAAGATGATAGTCAGAGAGTTTGATGGTGAGGTGCCTGACAATATGGATTCTCTTCTTAAATTGCCTGGAGTTGCAAGAAAGACAGCCAATATAGTTTTATCTTCTGGATTTCAAAAGGCAGAAGGAGTAGCTGTTGATACCCATGTTAAGAGACTCTCTCTTCGGCTCGGTTTCAGCAGCAGCAGTAATCCTGATAAGATAGAGAGGGATTTGATGAGTATTTTCCCTATGAGTTATTGGCTGAAATTAAATTATATTTTGGTGAATCATGGCAGAGAGGTTTGCAAAGCGCGGAATCCACTATGTTTTAAATGCATTGTCAGCGGTCTCTGTAAGAGAAAATGAGAAAAGAGGCTTATCTATATCATAAGATTGAAGATAACAAGGTTAGATGCTTTCTATGCAATCATAATTGTGTAATTGCTGATTCTGAATATGGATTCTGCGGTGTTAGAAAGAATGAGAAAGGTATTCTTTACAGTAATATCTATGCAGAGCCGGCGGCATTACATATAGACCCCATTGAAAAAAAGCCGCTCTATCATTTTTATCCCGGCAGCCTATCTTATTCTATAGCAACTATCGGGTGCAATTTTAGATGCGGGTTTTGTCAGAACTGGCAGATATCTCAGATGTCGAAAGAGAACTTTGAGTCGAAAAAAATAATTTCCCCTGAAGGTATTATCTCTCATGCCAGAGAGAATAATTGTTCCAGTATAAGCTATACCTATACAGAGCCGACTGTCTTTTTTGAGTATGCTTACGATATAGCTAAAATAGCTCAAAAAGAAGGTTTGCATAATATTTTTGTTACTAATGGCTACATGAGTATTGAAGCTATAGATATGATAGCTCCATATTTGGATGCAGCGAATATCGACTTAAAAAGTTTTAGGGATGATTTTTATGTTAAACATTGTAAAGCTCACTTAAAACCGGTTTTAGATTCAATCAGATATATGAGAGAGAGAGGAATTTGGATTGAGATTACAACTTTAATTATTCCCGGAGAGAATGACTCTGATGAAGAGTTGACTCAGATAGCTGATTTTATTGCTTCTATTGGGATAGAGATTCCCTGGCATATAAGCAGGTTTCATCCGGATTATAAATATTTGGAATCTGAACCCACATCTATTGAAACTTTGAAAAAGGCAAAAGAGATAGCTAAAAGCAGAGGGTTAAGATATATCTATCTTGGTAATGTATTAGAGGGTAACGATAGTCTCTGTTATAATTGCGGTAAGCTGCTTATAGAAAGGGTTAGCCTTAATCTTAGCATTAATAATGTAGATAGAGGAAGCTGTCCTTATTGTGGGGTTTTGGTAGACGGGCTATTCTAACTTTTATTTAACAGGGATATAAACCTATGTTATACATTAGATGTAAACGATTACAGTAAACGTTTACATAAGAAGATAGATTATGAAAGATGTAACAATAAAAAAGGTGGCAGAGAGAGCCGGAGTATCAATTGCTACGGTCTCAAGAGCTTTAAGCTCTAAAACAGAGAAGTCTGTCAAGCAGGATACTCTGCAAAAGATAAAGGATGTTATTAGAGAGTTAAAATATTTACCCAATAGATCTGCAAGCTCTTTAAGACAGGGTTTTTCACGGACAATAGGTCTACTTATGAATTTTAGAATAGATACTGCTTCGGGCTATGTTGGCGAGATAATGAAAGGTATATTAAAAGGCTTAGACGAGATAGGATATGACTTAAAACTTATACCTCAGGAGGAATTTATTTCACTTCAAGCGTTGCTTGATAGTGCCGGGGTAGACGGCCTTATTATTGCTCATGCTTATCATATTGCATATTCTCATTTGGAAAAAGAATTAAAAGAGACAGAATGTTTTCCTCTTGTTGTTATGAATGATTATAGAGAGGATCTAAATACTAGCCAGGTCTATATGGATACTTATCAGGCAACATATGATATGACGAAATACGTCATAGAGAGAGGTAATAGGGATCTCTATCTTTTAGGTGGAGAGACCTATTCCAGGGATGCTCAAACAAGGAGAAGAGCCTTTTTAGACGGACTTGCTGCTTATAGTATAGCTTTTAATAAAAATAGGATTTTGAATGGTCATTTCAATGAAATTGGTGGATATGAGATGACCAAGAAAATATTTATTGAAAATCCTGATTTTCGAGGATTGATATATGCTCTTAATGATGCTATGGCAATAGGTATTTTGCATGCATTAGGCGAACTGCATCTTAATTGTCCTAGGGATGTTAAAGTTGTCGGTTTTGATAATATAGCTATTACAGAACATATGAATCCTCCGCTAACAACCGTCCATGTTCCGCTTGCCGATATGGGTTATGAGGCAGTAAAAATGATATACGGCATTTTAACTGGAGAGATTACAGATAATAGAAAGCTTCAGCTTAACTATAGATTGGTCCAAAGAGAGTCCTGCTAAGTTAAAAAATAATCTAATAGGGGTTAAATTTTAAGCTGCCATTCAGCATTAACAATATCGCGGTTTAAAATACTAGATGCTTTATCTATTTTCTTTCTTAGATTTTCAGATACTATTCTCTGGTTCATTTCTCTCAATACCTGGTTTGTCATGCGGAAGTTTCTTATAATTGCACCTTCATCTATAGATGTTAGGTTAATTATTTTATTGAATTCATTGCCTCCAAGCCAAGCTTGAAGTGTCTGTGCGAGTTGAAAATGAGGCTTTAATATCTGTGGATATATTCTATGTGTTTTTTCTATTTTCTGTATCTTAGTTGCGGTATTAGTGATTCTTAATTCCAGTTTTCTCAATCTCTTATCTATCTTGACCTCCCTATCTTTAGCTCTTGATTCTGTAACGATTGCGCATATTGCTATTGCTAGTTCTATCCAGGATATATTTTCAAAAAAACCTGCTTCATATAACTCGCCTACTATGAGCTCATAACCAAATATACTGGACGAAAATCTGCCTTTCAATGTTAATCCCTGGTTCTCTATATAACCTAAGTTTTTCAATAGTTTTAATTTAGAACTAAGCATCTTTGCTTCTCTTGACTTTCTATGCCTATTTTGAAAATAGTGGAAACTTTTAGGGTAGATTGTTACTATCTCATCTTGGATATCGTTGTATAGGTTTAAGATCGTTGCATAGGATGCGTTAAATTGACTCTTTATAAGTTCGGGTCTATTCCTGGCAATATTTCTCATCTGTTCAATATCATCTTTAAACGGTTTGAGTTTCACAAAGACAAAGCCTTCTTCATCTATTCCACGCCTGCCTGCACGTCCTGCCATTTGATAAAAATCTCTGGTTCTTAGGTAGTGCGCTCTTCTTTTATAATGCTTTGCTATTTCATCAAAACAGACAGTACGTGAGGGCATATTGATACCCAGTGCAAATGTCTCTGTTGTAAATATCACTTTAATCATCTTTTTGGTAAATATTCTTTCAACAATCTCCTTTAAGGGGGGTAGTAATCCTGCATGATGGTAGGCAATACCTCTCTCTAACAGGTAGAACATGTCGTGAGTAGACCTGTGGTGTTCTATTTTGAATTTTTTTATCAAATCCTTGTATAGACCCTCAATATCTCTTTTTTCCTCTTGGGTTAAAAAATTGAACCGGGAGAGCTCCTTTGCATAATTTTCACATTTTTTTCTTGAGAAACAGAAATATATACAAGGTAAGAAACCGTTGATTTTTAGATGTTTAATTAAAGAGTCTATTCTATTATTTAAGAAGAATTTACCTCTATTTCTTGAGGTATATTTTTTTAAACCTTTAAGGCTTGAGAAAATCTGATTATCTGCCTGAAAGTAGAAATGCAGAGGTACTGGTCTGGTAGCCTCTTCTATCTCTATTATGTTTTGGTTATGAACTTGCTTGATCCAATCTTTAAACTCACTTACGTTAGGTAGTGTTGCAGATAGCGCTAATATTCTCATCTCTGGAGGCAGGAATATGATAGACTCTTCCCAAACAGTACCTCTCTCTGGATCATCGAGGTAATGTACTTCATCGAATATCACCCATTTTTTATCCTTCAGTTTTTCCGGTTCCTGGAGGAGATAGTTTCTAAATATCTCTGTTGTCATGATTAAAATAGGGGCTCTGGGGTTTATCTTGACATCACCTGTTATTATGCCGACTCTCTGAGAAAAGTTTCTGGAAAAATCTCTGAATTTTTGATTACTCAAAGCTTTTATTGGTGCTGTATATATAAGCCCTTTATTCTCTTTAAGGCATTTCTCGATTATATATTCAGCAATAAGAGTCTTGCCGGCACCTGTTGGTGCTGCTACAATAACGGAGTTATTTTTCTCTATATGCTCAATGGCATTTTTTTGGAAGTCATCAAGTATGATTTTTTCTGTTACCATCAATAAATATACTATACAATAAATGGCATTCTTTCAAGGTAAAGCAGCCTGAATTGACAAAATAGGCTATTTATATTAATATTGAGACACTGATTTAAATTAAGGAGGATAGAATGTTGGATTACCTGTTAACAGAAGAGCAGCAGATGTTAAAAGAGTTAGCTCATAGGATCGCAGAGGAGAAGATACGTCCTGTTGCAAAAGAGTATGATGAATCGGGTGAATTTCCCTGGGGTATAATGAAGATTCTTGCTCAGAGCGACCTGTTCGGGGTTTATATAGATGAAAAATATGGCGGTTTTGGAGGAGGTGTATTTGAGCTATCTCTAGTCGTCGAAGAGCTCTCTCGCGCTTGCGGTGGTATTGCTGTAAGCTATGCAGCTTCAGCGTTAGGAACCTATCCTATTATTCTTCTCGGCAACGATGAGCAGAAAGATAGATATTTACCTGATATTGCAAGTGGTAAGAAGATAGCTGCTTTTGCGATAACAGAACCTAATGCTGGATCTGACGTTTCTGCTATGGAAACTAAAGCCCAAAAGGATGGCGATTCCTATATATTAAATGGAAGAAAACAATGGATTACAAATGGCGGTGAGGCAGAGACCTATGTAGTTATTGCAATGACAAATAAAGCTAAGGGTGCCAGGGGTGCAACTGCTTTTATACTTGAAAAAGGTATGGAAGGTTTTGAATTTGGTAAAAAAGAGGATAAGCTTGGCATTCGTGCTTCAGCAACAAGAGAGCTTCTTTTTAACAATTGCCGTGTTCCAAGAGAGAATGTTATAGGTAAGGAAGGTTTAGGTTTTGTAGTTGCTATGAAGACCTTTGACCGTTCTCGTCCTGGAGTTGCAGCACAGGCTCTGGGTATTGCTCAAGGGGCGCTTGAGCTGGCTGTTGAATATGCTCATCAGAGACATCAATTTGATAAACCGATAACAAGTTTTCAAGGGATACAGTTTATGTTTGCCGATATGGCAGCACAGATTGAAGCAGCAAGGGCTTTAATCTATGCTACATGTAGAATGGCAGACAGCGGTAATATATCTGTAGCTAAAGAGTCAGCTATGACTAAGATGTTTGCATCCGACGTTGCTATGAAGGTTACGACTGACTGTCTTCAGATATTCGGTGGTTATGGTTATATGAAAGAGTACCCGATAGAAAAATATATGAGGGATGCAAAGATTACTCAGATATATGAAGGTACAAATCAGATATTAAGGGGTGTAATTGCATCCCATCTTATCAAGGAGCAGACCAAGAAAAAGTGAAAGTCATAGTCTGCATAAAACAGGTTCCTGATACAACAAATGTCAAAATAGACCCGGAGACCAATACTTTAATCCGCGAAGGAGTTGAATCCATTATTAATCCTTTTGATACTTATGCCATTGAAGAAGGTTTGCGTATCAAGGAGAGACTGGACGGGGTAGAGGTAATTGCTTTAACCATGGGTCCTCCTCAGGCAGGGGAGGCATTAAGAGAAGCAATATCTTTAGGTGTAGATAGGGTGGTGCTTTTATCAGATAGAAAGGTTGCAGGTTCAGATACTTGGGCTACAAGCTATGTCCTGTCAAAAGCTATAGAGAAGATAGGGGATTATGGTTTAATTATATGCGGTAAGCAGGCAATAGATGGTGATACTGCTCAAGTTGGTCCTGGCATCTCATCCTGGCTCGACCTTCCTCAGGTAGCATATGTTAAGCATATAGAAGAGTTATCCCAAGATAAAGCTACTGTTGAGCGGATGACAGAAGAGGGCTATGATATCATAGAGATTCCTCTTCCTGCTCTATTTACTGTGGTAAAAGAGATCAATGAGCCCCGGCTTCCTTCACTTAAGGGTAAGATGCGCGCAAAGAGAGCTGAAATAGAAACATGGTCAGCAGCAGATTTAGATTTAGACGAATCCTGCATTGGATTAAACAGCTCTCCTACAAGAGTAGTAAAGATATTTACGCCTCCTGTTAGAGAGAAGGGTATAATCTTAGAGGGAGATATATCAGAAAATGTTGATAAACTGGCAGATTTAATAAGGGATGTTTTGATAGGATGATTACAGTATTAATAGAAAAATGCAGCGGTTGCGGAATATGTATTAAATCTTGTCCTTTTTCAGCTATTAAGATTGAAGATAAAAAGGCGGTAATAGATTTAGATAAGTGCAATCTTTGCGGAGCCTGTGTTGAGATTTGTCCTCCCTCAGCTATTGAGATTAAAATGGAAGAGAGAGAGCGTGATCTTTCGGTCTATAAAAATGTCTGGGTCTTTGCGGAACAAAAGAGAGGTATAGTTCAGCCGGTTGTATATGAGCTGCTTGGAAAAGGCAGGGAGCTGGCCGATAGTTTAGGAGTTCAGCTCTGGGCGGTATTGCTTGGAAATAATATAACAGAAGATATGTCCAGAGATTTAATAGTCAGAGGAGCAGATAAGGTTCTGGCAGCAGAAGATGGGCTCTTAGAGAACTATCTTGATGAGCCTTATACTCAGGTGCTCGTTGATCTAATTGAAAAACATAAGCCGGAGATAGTCTTGACCGGTGCTACAACTATTGGACGTGCACTTGTATCTCGCGTTGCAGTTAAGATAGGTGCAGGTCTTACTGCAGATTGTACAGGATTAGAGATAGACCTTAAAGAAAAGATTTTACTCCAGACACGTCCTGCTTTTGGTGGTAATATTATGGCAACTATAATTACGCCTAATCATAGGCCTCAGATGTCGACTGTACGGCATAAAGTAATGAAAGAGGCTCAGGTCGATAGCACTAGAACTGGAGAGGTTGAGTTCATAAATTATAATGGTAAATTAAGCTCCAGAACAAAGCTGGTCGATGTTGTAGATGAAGTAGGTAAGAGTATAAATCTAACAGAGGCTGATGTTATAGTTTCTGGTGGGTATGGCTTGAGTAAACCTGAAAATTTTAAAATTATTGAAGAGTTGGCCGAGGTCTTAAATGCTGCTGTCGGAGCATCGCGTTCGGCCGTAGATAATGGTTGGATTCCTTATGCTCATCAGGTAGGTCAGACTGGACGTACTGTCTGCCCTAAACTGTATATTGCCTGTGGAATATCAGGTCAGATTCAACATTTAGTAGGTATGCAATCTTCAGATGTTATTATTGCTATAAACAGGGATTCTGAAGCTCCAATATTTAAGGTTGCAACTTACGGAATAGTGGGAGATCTTTTTGAAGTTGTGCCTCTTTTAACTAAGAGATTAAATGAAATATTGAAAAAAGCGAGGGTCTAGATTGAAAGTAGAGAAAGATTATGAAAATCTTGTAAAAGAGGCGCTGTACCTGCTTTCAATAGCTCAGGATTTGGATGAGAAAGGCAGCTATAAGCATGGAGTAAGAGTAGCTCTTCTCTCTGAGAAGATAGCAGAGAAAGTCTTGCTTCAAGAGAAGGATTTAATGTTCTTTGCAGGGCTCTTACATGATATAGGAGGTTTGGGCTCTAGGAATCATATTTTACACCACCCTGATCTGCTTGCACAGATTCAAGATCCGGATATCTTCGAACATCCTTACAGAAGCGTGCATTTAATGAGGATGTTTCCAGTTCTCTTCCAGGGTCAGTATAGAATGTCGGATTATATATTTGAACACCATGAATGGTGGAAGGGGGTGGGATATCCTCGTCAGTACAAAAAAAATGAGATTCTGCTTGGAGGCCGAATTTTAAGAGCGGCCGATGCTTTTGATATCTACTCTAGGCATGGACAGAACAAGAGTGAGATCAATTCTCAGTCAGCGATTACTATTCTAGAGTCCAATGAAGAGCTTGACCCTGATATTTTGAGTATCTTAAAAGAGGTTGTAAGAGATAAAGAGTTTATGGAATTATATCTTAAGCCTCAGGATATGATTTTGGAGTATATAAGGAGCAAAGATTTACAACTGTTCCTTGACCATAAAGATGAAGATGGACTATTCGAATTTATTGGGTATTTAATAGATTTTAAAATAGATTCTGATTCAATAGGCCACTCAAAAGGGAATACGCATTATTCGGTACAGATTGCAAGAGCATTGAATTTACCACAGGATGAGGTGGTTATGATAAGAAGGGCTGCCTATCTGCATGATATAGGTAAATTAGCTATTCCGCATATGATATTGAATAAACCGGCCTGGTTGACAGAACAGGAGTGGCAGATAGTTAAGAAGCATTCTGCGGTGACAGTTGAGCTGCTTGATTCAATTCCCTCGTTTAAGAAATATGTTTTTGCAGGATATCACCATGAGCGCTGGGATGGTAAAGGTTATCATCAAGGTTTAAAAGGCGAGGAGATACCGTTAGGAGCTAGAGTTATCTCAGTTGCCGATGCGCTTGATGCTATGACATCCAAAAGGCCTTACCGGCCGGTTCTTACCTTCAAAGAAGCATTAAAAGAACTTAAAAATAATGCCGGGACGCAGTTTGATCCTAAGATTATTGAGGAGACAGCTAGGATTTATAGTTGAAGTTTGACTTTTTGATTCTATCCTTTATTCAAGGAATTGCAGAGTTTTTTCCCATAAGTAGCTCAGGGCATCTTCTATTCTTGAGTAATTTATTAGGTTTAAGTGTCGATAGGTTTATCTTCGCTATATTTCTTCATCTGGCTACTCTCATAGCAATACTCTTCTACTTTTATCCCAGAATAAAAATTCTACTAAAAGATAGAGTGTATATATTAAAGGTTCTTATAGCCTTTTTTACAACTGTTATAGTTGCTCTTTTTCTTAGAAAATATGTCATTGCCGTATATAGTATGGAAGGATTAAATATTTTAGGACTATTTTTTATAATAAGCGGGGTGTTATTGTTTTTGCCGGGATTGAGAAAGAAGCAAGGCCGGAGCCTAACTTTTAAGTTTGCATTGTTAATAGGTTTTGCGCAGGGGTTTTCAGTCTTTCCAGGGATATCGCGTTCCGGTACTACTATTGCAATAGCCCTGTTGCTTGGATTAGTTAGAGAAGAAGCGTTTAGATTCTCTTTCTTCTTAGCTATTCCGACAATAATTGGAGCAGGTTTTTATGAGCTTTTCAAATCAGACTGGAATTTCCAAGTGTTTAGTGCTATCAATGTTTCCTATATAGGTTATTTTATGATAACTTTCATTGTAGGTTTAGCATCACTCTATCTTCTAGAAAGAGTGGTCTTCAGAAAGAAGCTTTCATTTTTCGGCTGCTACTGTTGTATAATAGGGTTAATTGCCGTATTTATAGGAGGTTAGAATGGTACATGTAGGAATAATAGGGGCATTAGGATATACAGGTAAGGAGATTATACATTATCTCTCTAGACATCCGATTGTTAAGATATATAAGCTCTGGGATAAAGCGGTGGATAAAAAGGGTGAGAGAATAGACTCAATATTCCCTGAGTTTAAAAATATAGTAAATACAAAAGTTAAGCAGTTTAACAAAAAAGATCTAGACTCTGTTGATGTTGTCTTTCTTGCTCTTCCGCATACTATATCTATGAAGCTTGCTCCGGATATTTTAGATAGAGTGAGTCTTTTGATAGATCTCTCTGCGGATTACAGGTTTAAAAACTACAGGTCTTACCAGAGATGGTACAAGGTAGACCATCTGGATAAGAAGAATTTAAAAAGGGCTGTCTATGGTCTTCCTGAGATCAATAGAGACGAGATTAAAGGAGCTAAGCTTATTGCTAATCCCGGCTGTTACCCGACAAGTATGATATTAGGTTTATATCCTCTTGTTAAGGAAGGATTGCTCGGTAATGCGCAAGTTATAGTCGATTCTAAGACCGGTACCTCCGGTGCAGGAAGAAAGGCAGCCACAGGGTTGATATTCTCTGAGCTTAACGGTAATCTCAGGCCTTATAAGATAAATAAACATCAGCATATGCCTGAGGTTGTAGCGTTTTTTAAAGATGAGTTAAAGAAAAACCTGGATTTAAGTTTTATTCCTCAGGTGATACCTATCAATAGAGGTATAATCAGTATGATATATGTTGTATTTAAGAATAAAAAGAGAAGAGACCTTTATGGATTGTATAAAAAATATTATTCCAAAGAGCCTTTTATCAGAATATCTAAGAAGAGTGAGTCTCCTGAACTAAAGAACGTTGCTTTTACTAACTTTTGCGACCTGGGTTATTTAGATTTTATAAACGACAATACATTTTTGATAATTTCATGTATAGATAATTTAGGTAAGGGAGCCGCCTCTCAAGCTGTGCAGAACATGAATATTGCTCTTGGCTGTGACGAGAGAGAGGGGCTAATATGATTGTACCTAAAGGGTTTGTTTTTAACGGAATAGACTCTAATGTTAAGAAAACTAAAGACCTTGGTATTATAATAACTGAGGCAGGATCAAATGCGATTGGATTTTTTACCCAAAATGAATATAAATCTGAGTCTCTTCTGGTTTGTAAGAAGAATATTAAAGACGGTTTTGCTCGAGCCATTATTGTAAATAGCGGCTGTGCTAATTGCGGATTGGGTAAGAGAGGAGAGGTTGCAGCATTAAGGATATGCTCTAAAGTTGCCGAAAAGATAAAAGCCAAGAAGACTGATATATTGCTTGCCTCTACAGGTCCGATAGGTATACCCCTTGAAGAGAAGAAGATAGTCTCTAGCGTCGATAGATTAGTAAAGGGAGCGTCAAGTACTAAGGCAGAAGATTTTGCTAGAGCGATTATGACGACAGATAGATACCCCAAGACCTCTTCTCTTAAATTAAAGAGCGGTGTTACTATATTAGGCATAGCCAAGGGTGCCGGGATGATAGAGCCCAATATGGCTACAACCCTAGCGTTTCTTTTGA
Source organism: Candidatus Kaelpia imicola (assembly GCA_030765505.1). Classification (NCBI taxonomy): domain Bacteria; kingdom Pseudomonadati; phylum Candidatus Omnitrophota; genus Candidatus Kaelpia; species Candidatus Kaelpia imicola. The sequence goes on from JAVCCL010000032.1 coordinate 21,206, forward strand.
CAGACGGGAAGATAAGAAAGAGTTCTCTGGCTAAGATTGTAAGATCAGCCCTTGATCTGACTTTTAACAGGATATCTATTGATGCCGGCCAGAGTACAAACGATACTTTTCTTGCTTTGGCCAATGGCGTTAGCTCTGTTGATGTCGAGGCTTCTAAAGATAAGAGAGACGAATTTATAGAAGCTGTTTTTAAGGTATTATTTGATTTAGCATATGGAATAGTTGAAAATGGTGAAGGGGCAACTAAAGTTGTAAAGATAGAAGTAAAGTCTGCAAAGAGTAAAGCGATAGCTGAAAAAATATGCAGGAAGCTTGCATCTTCAATGCTCTTTAAAAGCTCGCTATATGGTAATAGTGCTAACTGGGGCAGAGTTCTATCTTCAGTCGGCTCTTTATGTTTGGGTGTTGGTAAGAGTTATGATATAAGTTATGGCAATATCAAAGTTGTTAAAAATGGTCTGAGTCTGTATAATAATAAAAAGAGAGCCAACGATTATTTAAAGAAGTCTAAAGAGATAAAAATTATTTTGGATTTTAAAAGGGGTAAGGACGGGTTTTTCCTATATACAACAGATCTTTCCCCTGACTATGTTAAATTAAATAGCTAATGGAAGATTTAATCAAAAAAGCTCAGATATTGGTTGAGGCGTTTCCTTATATTGAAGAGTTTAGAGGCAAGATTATTGTAATTAAATACGGCGGCAGGGCTTTATTAAGTGAAGATGCAAAGGATAATATATTAAAAGATATAGCCTTTATGTCTCTTGTAGGCATAAAGCCGGTTATTGTTCACGGCGGCGGTTATAAGATTACAGAGTCGATAGCTCAATCGGGAGGAATATCTAAGTTCATCGAAGGAAAGAGAGTTACAAATAAGAAGACCATGCAGATGGTCTATAGAGTTCTTAAGGATATGAATGAGAATCTAGTTAGTGAGATCAAGAGTTTTAGAGGTAATGCAGAGGGTATTGATTCTAAGATAGATAAAAGTGTATCTGTAAGGCAGGAGTCAAAGAAATTAGGCTATGTAGGAGTGGTTGATAAAATTAAACCGGGAGATATCTTAAAACTAATAGAGAGAGAGATTATACCTGTTATTATGCCTGTTGGGCTTGATAAAGAGGGTGAGTTATACAATATAAATGCAGATGATATGGCTGCAGAAGTGGCAATGAGTTTAAATGCTGAAAAATTAGTTTTGCTTACTGACGTAAAGGGTATTTTAAGAGATAGGAGTGATGAAGAGAGCTTGATATCGAGCTTACATACATCAGAAGTAGATCAGCTTATAAAAATAGATGTTATATCAAGCGGTATGATACCTAAAGTAAAAGCCTGCCTCAGAGCCTTAGACAGAGGCGTCAGAAAGACTCACATCTTAGACGGCCGGGTACCTCATGTTATTCTTCTGGAGGTATTTACAGAAGAGGGTGTGGGGACAGAGATTACGATTTAAGTTACGTAAGCGAAAAATAGTAGTATTATTTGTTTTTCTTCTATTTTCATGTTATAACTATTGCAGTTAGATATTCGAGTTTAATACTGGGGGTATAAAATATGATAAAAAAAAGAGTTGGTGTTTTTTGTTTTTTGTTTTTATTGACAACTGTTTTGTCCCGTCCTTCCTATTGTGAATATTGGGATGATTGTTTGCTAGTTTTACCAGGGATTGCATCTGGAGAATATCCTACTTCCTATTGTGAATATTGGGATGATTGTTTGCTAGTTTTACCAGGGATTGCATCTGGGGAATATCCTAACGACGTTTCGGAAAAAGGTTTCAGTAAAATATTATTAGATAATTTTATAAATTTTTCAGATATCTATCAGTTTCAAGAAATTATTGAATTAGATAATTTTATTCAATTAGAATTGGTTCCAAAAGAGTTCATTTTTTTTAACCATGATATAGGTTTAGATGAAAAGACAGGGCTGGTATATGACCACGTCCGCATTTTAGTTGATTCTGGAAAAATTACTCAGGTAGGTAATTATTCAGCTCCTTCTAAATTTTCTTTGCAAATCCCTGTTTTGTTAGGGGTAATTCAACAGAAGCCTGGATTTGAAAATGTTGGTATGAAACCAGAAGAGGCAAGGGATATATTAGTATCTACATTAAGCACTATCTCTGATTTCATTGATACTTATCCTGAGTATAGAGGATTTATACCATGGGTAGAGATTAATTTTGATGGGAACATTAGTCCTTCTGATAATAAAATTCCTTCTCTTGATAATGGTCAATTTACATGGGCTCTAGTTGTTTTGGTTTCTGCTTTAGAAGAATCGAATAATGACAAAGAATGTCTTTTAGTTCGTATGGCAAAAGATATTCTTAAAGCTCAGGATTATTCTAATTTTTATGATTCTGATTTAGGTATTGTCTATGGTGCTGTAGGGTTGAGCTTTGATACAGGAGAGTGGGTAGGAACAAATTATGTGCTTAATGATATGTTTGAAGGAACCATGGCAGTATTATGGGGGGTGCTTAATGGTTAAATACCCGAAGAAGTTTGGGATAACCTAAATATTCCTACTATAGAATATAGAACTCAAGCAGGAGAAGATATTACTACGTTAGAAGGTTTTAGGGGCTCCTTCCATGAACATTGGGCATTGGCATTTTTACCGTTTATGGATTCTAAGCTAGCTCCTTTATATGAAAATTTTCTTTATGCTCAGGCTGATTTTGCACATAAAAATGGTTTACCTGGGTTCCTTTCGACAGTTTATGATTCTAAGGGTAGTTATCGACAGATGGGTGTTCCGGAAATAGCTGCACAGCCTGTAGATAGAAGCGATGTTGCTGTTGGTTTTGCAACGGCTATGGCAATGTTAATAGATAGAAGAATAGGTGCTATCTGGTTGAATAATTTTTACAATTTTCCAGGTGTTTTAACTCAAACAGGAGCAGTAGAGTCTGTCGGCTCGGATGGTTATGCAGATATTTTTACTGCCGATGGTAAGGGTATGACTATCTTAGCCTCCACTGGGGGTGTGGTTTCCGAGGTCGAGCTCTACCTTAAAAATAATTTCGTTCCGGGAACAGATATTACCATGTACGATAGATTTGTACAGCTGTTAGATTCTAAATATGAACAGATGATGGAAATGCGGGAGAATCAGACTATATACACGCCAACAAAGCCATATCCTTTGCCAGCTGAAAACCAGATTACTGTAGAGACTAAAGAATTACCATCTTCAGATTCCAGTGTTAATCTAAACGATTATTTGCAGCCGGGACATTTGCACGGTAAAAATGTTAGTTCTCTCGGTTACTCCGTGCTCATTGATGATGTACGTTCTGGAGGCATATTGGAATTTGAGTTTAGTATTCCTGTTTCGGGGGATCAATGGGCTTTTCGGGGGACTTATTTATCGAAAGGTATCAATATATCTGAGATGAATTATCTTGTAGTTTCTATACCCGCTGATAGTAAGCCACATTTATTTGACATCGAATTAAAACGAGACGATACACGATTAGCAACTGCTCGTATTAATACTACTCAGGAAGGCGTTATATCTGAGGATGGGTTATGGAAGACAATCGTTGTTGAAATTAATCCTGATATTGTAACAAAAACATATTCTTGTAATTATATTGCAGTTGCTATTCATAACCCTGCAAATCTTCCTTCTAATTTTAGACCTTATGGACGTGAAGGGGTTATCTGTTTAAATAATATATTGATTACCAAAGAGCATCCTTTTTTGGAACAAATTGATACATCAGAAATAGTGCCTGTAGTGGAAGGGGGAAATGAGATTGTTCAATACTGGAGCCCAAGTCATGGTAATTTAGATATAATTGAGGATAATAATCGTGATGTTATAAGAATCAGCAATACTTATGGTGCCCCGGGATGGAGAGGAGGATATATATCTCCTACGGATATTTCTGGATATGGGATAATGGTTATTAAAGTAAGAAATATAAGCGGTAAACCTAATAGTTTTTATATAGAGTTAAAAAATGAACAGGATAATATTTTAGGTAAAAAGAGGAGAATTAATTTACCTTCTGATTTTGAATGGCATATAATTAGCATAAATATTCCCTGGCTAATATCAAAACCTGCAAACTATCTGGCTATTTCTGATCCGGAATGTTCGTTTGAACTGTCTTCTATCGCATTTATAAAAAATTAGCAATGTTTTAATATAAATGTAAAGTTTCTTTGTTTTTAAAGTCCTTTTTAGTATAATCTTATCCAATAATTAAACTAGGAGGAAGATGTGGTAGGATTAGATTTATTGAAAGAGAGATGTGATAGTAAGAGTTTAGAGAAAATTTTCGGCTTGGGTCAGGAAGTTATTGATTTTATCGTTAAATATGTTGGACTATGTAATCCCGATAGCGTATTCATAAGGAGCGATTCAGAGCAGGATGCAGAGTATATTAGGAATAAGGCGATAGAGCTTGGAGAAGAGAAAGCTCTTAAGACAGAAGGCCATACTATCCATTTTGACGGCATCCGTGATCAGGCCAGAGATAAGGAGAATACGAAATTCTTAATCACTCCGGACTTTAAACTTGAAGGTCTTAACTCTATCGATAGAGATAAAGGGATAGATGAGATAGAAGAGCTGCTTAAAAATATTATGAAGGGCAAAGAGATGTATATTCTCTTTATGGGTTTAGGTCCTGTTGATTCTGAATTCTCTGTCTATGCTGTTCAATTAACAGACTCTTCTTATGTAGCTCATTCTGAAGATATTCTTTATAGGGGGGCATATGAGGTTTTTAAGAAAAATCCGGATCTTGGTTTTTTTAGATATGTCCATTCAGCAGGCGAGTTGAATGAGAATAAGGCAAGTAAGAATATAGATAAGAGGCGTGTCTATGTTGATTTTTCAAAAGATTCAGTATATTCAGTAAATACTCAGTATGCCGGTAATACAGTGGGCTTAAAGAAGCTAGCCCTCCGTCTTGCAATAAGAAAGGCTGACCGTGAAGGTTGGCTTGCCGAGCATATGTTTGTTATGGCTGTACATGATGAAGATGGGAATAAGAACTATTTTACAGGAGCCTATCCGTCGTCTTGCGGTAAGACTTCGACCTGTATGGTGGAAGGTGAAAAAATCGTAGGAGATGATATTGCTTATTTAAAGAAAAGAAACGGTTCTGTTTATGCAGTTAATGTAGAGAGAGGTATATTCGGTATTATAAGAGACGTTAACTCTAACGATGCCCCCTTGATATGGGAAGCACTCAATGGGAAGGGAGAGGCAATATTCTCGAATATACTGATTAAAGATAAGGTTCCTCATTGGAAAGGTGATGGTAGAGTTACGCCGAGAGAGGGAGAGAACTTTTCAGGTCATTGGTATTTAGGTAAGATAGATGAGTTCGGTAATGAGATTTCTTCTGCCCATGCCAATGCAAGATATACAATAGGGCTTAAGGACTTAGAGAATGTTGATAGTGAGATAGATAACCCAAAAGGAGTTTTTGTAAAAGGGATAATCTATGGCGGCAGGGATTCTAATACCTGGGTACCTGTGTTTGAAAGCTTTGATTGGATTCACGGTGTTGTTGCAATAGCAGCATCTCTGGAATCTGAGACAACTGCAGCAACCTTAGGTAAGACTGGCGAGCGTAAGTTCAACCTTATGGCTAATTTAGATTTTCTATCTATTCCAATAGGAAAATATATAAAGAACCATCTCGATTTTGTAAAAGATATTGAAAAGCCCCCGGTTATATTCGGTGTAAATTATTTTCTGCGTAATGAACACGGCGAATATATAAGCGGTATGCATGATAAGAGAGTATGGCTTAAATGGATGGAGCTAAGAGTGAATAGAAAGGTTGAAGCTGTAAAGACTCCTATAGGCAATATACCCAAATATGAAGAGGTCAAGAAAATATTTAAAGAATTATTAGGTAAAGATTTTTCTTTAGATGAATATCGGATATTCTTTAGTATAAGATGTTCTCAGAATTTAGATAAGATTGAAAGGATAAGTAATATCTATCACGGATTTAAAGGTATCCCTGAAGCTGTATTCTCTGTGTTAGATAAGCAGGAGAATAGGATTAAAGAGGCTCAGAATAGATTCGGTGATTTAATAGTCCCGGATAAATTTATTTAAAATGGGAAGAACATACTTATCAAGAGAAGCTTACGAAAGATTTAAAGAAGAGCTAAAGCAGCTTAAGTCTGTTAAACGTAGACAGATCTCTAAAGACCTAGAGTATGCTAGGTCTTTAGGAGATTTAAAAGAGAATGCCGAGTACCATGCGGCCAAAGAGGCGCAGGGGCTGAACGAGAAAAAGATTTACGAGATAGAGATGAAGCTCTCAACAGTTGAACTTATTGATAATCTTGATATTTCAAAAGATGAGATAAGGATAGGAGCTAAGGTTAAACTGCTTGATCTTGACGATGAACAGGAGTCTGAATATAGATTAGTCGGTGCTGATGAGTCTAATCCTTCAGAAGGTCTTATCTCCGTTGATTCTCCTATAGGAAGGGCGCTTTTGGGACATAAGAGAGATGATAAGTTGGATATAAAAGTTCCGGCTGGAATCTTAAAATATAAAGTTATCGATATCTCCCGTTAGAATTTTATCTATAGAGTTTATTCCCAGCAGATAGTCTTTTGTCAATTCTCTATCTTCTGCAGTTTTTATTAATATAATTATGTTTTCTTTCTCCTTTTTCGTAATATTGCTGGAAAGAGTAGTTTTTTCGTTTAATAGGTAATATAATAGATTTCAAGTTTTTTAAAAGTTTAGTGCCAATATTTAATCTTTTGAAGACAGTTATAATAATTCCAACCTATAATGAAAGGGATAATATTCTTTTTCTTATAGATATCTTAAGGAAGAGGTATCCTGAGTTTGATCTCTTAGTTATTGATGATAACTCTCCCGACATGACTTATGGAGTAGTTCAAGAGGTCTCTATGAGAGACGAGAGGGTCAAGCTTCTCTTTAGAGAGAAGAAGGAGGGTTTAGGCAGAGCACTCTGCTCTGGTTATCTTTATGGGATAACTAATGGTTATCAGAGGTTGATACAGCTTGATGCCGATCTCTCCCATCCTCCTGAGTATATTGATGCAATATTAAGGGGTTTAGACTCTTCAGACCTTGTTATAGCCTCCAGAAATATAGCCGGAGGCGGGGTCAGAAACTGGTCTCTGTTTAGGATATTAGTGAGCCGTTTAACCAATCTGACAGCCGGTATTATGCTGAGGATAGGTGTAAGAGATGCGACTTCTGGTTTTAGAGGATTCTCAAGAGATTTTATAGAAGATTTTATAAAAAAAGGTCCTATATCCAGAGGTTATGTTATTCAAATTGAGACAACTCTCTATGCTAAGAGATCAGGGTATGGTATAAAAGAGGTGCCTTTTATATATAGAGAGCGGGAGGAGGGTAAGTCAAAACTGAATATTAAAGAGGTTTTAATTTCGGCCTTTACACTTATAAAACTTGTTTTTAAAAGATATGATTGAATAATTCAGCTATTACGTATTAGAATTTTTAAAATGAAATACAAATTTTTATTGATATTACTGGTGTTATCGATAGGCTGTGCAACTGCGCCTTCAAGAAGATACTCTTCTTATTATAAAGAGATAGAGGGGAGAGGACATATATCTTTAAATGAATTTGCCAGGAAGTATGATTTTCAAATAGATTTTGACCCCTTTCTCAAGAAAGTATATCTTACCAAGGGAGATAGTATTGAGCTGATATTTGCACTGGAATCTTCGGTAGCCTTGCTAAATAACCAGGTCCTTAGGCTGGAAGGCAGCCTAAGGGTAGAGAAAGGCGATCTCCGGCTCTCTTCCCAAAGTGCCAGAATGATTATAAATCAGATCTATTATGATAAGAAACCTCAGGAGAAGAAACAGAAAAAGATATCTGATATCTATCGAGTACATACTATCGTATTAGATCCCGGCCATGGCGGGAAAGACCCGGGGGCGATAGGTGCAAGCGGAGTTTATGAGAAAGATCTGGTTTTAAGTATAGCAAAGATACTTAAGTCTAAACTGGAACGTGCAGGTTATAAAGTAAAGATGACACGCAATGATGATAGCTATATCTCGCTCTGGAATAGAGTTGCTTTTGCTAACCGTGAGGGAGCGGACCTCTTTCTCTCTATACATGCCAATAGTGCCCGGGCAAAGAGTGCCTCCGGTTTTGAGGTCTTCTATCTTTCAGAAGCGAGTGATGAAAGTGCAAGATCGCTTGCTGCAGCCGAGAACTATCCCCTGGGTTTTGAGGAGAGTCTATCTAAAGATTTAAATGTTCAGGCAGCTATCTGGGACCTTCTATATACTGAGAATAGAAAAGATGCAATAAGGCTGGGTAGAAAGATATGTTTGGCTGTGGATAGTCTGGTTTCAATTAAAAATAGAGGTTTAAAGAGCGCCAACTTTTATGTTTTAAGAGGTGCGCAGATGCCGGCTGTATTAATAGAGGTTGGATTTATCTCCAACAAACATGAAGAGTCTAATTTAAAGACCTGGAGATTTAAGAATAAGGTAGCAGAGGCATTAGTTAGAGGTGTTGAATCTTATGAGAAAGAGTATCTGGTGAGCTATGGATATAATAGATAGAAGAGAACTGCCGATAGCTGTTTTTGATTCCGGAGTAGGAGGACTTACAATTATTAAGGAGATCTTAAATATCTTACCTCAAGAGTCAGTCCTCTATTTAGGTGATACTGCGCGGGTACCTTATGGAGCTAAATCAGCCGGGACAGTTAAGAGGTTTACAGAGGAGGCTGTCTCTTTTTTCGCGTCTAAGGGAATAAAGATGCTCCTTGTTGCTTGTAATACCTCATCAAGCCTGGTTCTACCTGATCTTAGCGGAGATTATGGTTTTAAAATACTGGGGGTAGTCGATGCAGGAGTAGAAGAGGCCGCTAAGGTGAGCAGGATTAAGAGGATTGGAGTGATAGGGACAGAGGCGACTATAAGCAGCGGGGTTTATGAGAGAAAGTTAAAAGAGTTAGATTCTGACTTACAGGTCTTCAGTAAGTCTTGCCCTCTCTTTGTTCCTCTTGTTGAAGAGGGATGGATAGATGAGCCTGAGAGTTATAAGATAGCCTCTAAGTACTTAAAGAGTTTAAAGGATAAAAAGATTGATACTTTAATATTGGGCTGTACACATTATCCTTTAATGAAGAGGGTGATTCAGTATGGGATAGGAGAACATGTTGCGCTGATAGATTCTGCCAAAGCTTTCGTAAAGAAGGTAAGAGAGGTTTTATTAAGCGATGATTTACTCTCCAGGAGAGATGATAAAGAGTATAGCTTCTATGTAACAGATGAGCCGGATAAATTCAATGAGCTTAGCGAGCTATTTTTAGGCGCTGCTATAGGTAGAGTTAAAAGAGTTGATTTAAAGGAGTGTAATAATGTATCAGATTTCAATAAAGTATAGTTTCTCTGCTGCCCATAACTTAAGGGAGTATAAGGGCAAGTGTGAGAATCTTCATGGCCATAACTGGAATGTAGAGGTCTATGTTGAATCGGATAGATTGAATGAAGAAGGCATGGTCATTGATTTTATAGATTTTAAAACAGTCTTAAAAGGGATATTGGTTAAGTTAGATCATAAATATATAAATGAGATTAAGCCGTTTGATAGCTTGAATCCGACATCTGAGAATATTGCCTGTTATATCTTTAAAGCGATGGGGGAGGCTTTGCCTGAGAATGGTATTAAAGTAAAAAGAGTTGATGTCTGGGAGACTGATTCCTCTAAAGCCAGCTACTATGAATAACAGAAGAGGTGTTGTTCTATTATCGGGGGGGATTGATTCTTCAACCGCTCTTTATTATGCGCTTAATAAGGGTTACGAGATTAAAGCTCTTATCTTTGATTATAGTCAGAGACATAAGAGAGAGATTGATTCGGCTAAGAGTATAGCTTGTGCAGCAGGGATTGAATATGAGATTATCAATCTAGATTTTAGCTGGAGCAGCAGTGCTCTTTTAAATAAAGATATAGAACTGCCTCAGGGAGATTTGGATAGAGAAGAGATACCTCTAAGTTATGTACCTTCAAGAAATATAGTTTTTCTCTCCATTGCTTTAAGCTATGCTGAGGCAAAGTTATTTGATGAGATATTTATTGGTATCAACGCAGTTGACTATTCCGGGTATCCGGATTGCAGACCCTCTTTTATAGAAACATTCCAAAGAGTTGCAGATTGCGGAACAAAATCAGGCGTTGAGGGTAAACCGATAAAGATATCAACCCCTCTCTTAGAGCTAAAAAAATCAGAGATTATAAAACTAGGCAATAGTTTAGGTGTTCCTTTTGATTTAACTTTCTCTTGTTATAGAGGAGGTAGTGAATCCTGCATGAAGTGTGATTCTTGCTTAATAAGAGAGAAGGGTTTTAAAGAAGCAGGATTAGAAGATCCTATAGTTAAAAAATGAGAGATTTAAAGGCTAAGATATCGGAGATTTTTTATTCTATTCAGGGAGAGGGGATATATCTGGGTTATCCCCAGGTGTTCATAAGGTTCTGGGGTTGTAATCTAGATAGCTGCAAGTATTGCGATACCAAGTTTAATAAGTTTAAGGAGTATACCCTGGATAGTCTTAAAAAAGAGATTAGAGGTTTAAATAAAGGCTGCCACTCTATATCTATCACAGGAGGAGAACCTTTAATTCAGGTTGATTTTATCAAAAAGCTCCTTAAAAACTTAGAGAAGAGTGAAAAGATCTACCTTGAGACCAATGGAGTGCTGTCTGATCAGCTTGAGAAGGTTATAGAGAATGTTGATATAGTTGCTATGGATATGAAGCTTCCTTCAGCTACAGGACTAAAACCTTTTTGGGATGAGCATAGGAGGTTCCTGCTTATTGCCTGGGAGAAGCAGGTCTTTGTTAAGATAGTTGTGACAGAAAAGACTACTATGAAAGATTTTAGAAGAGCCCTTGAGATTATCCTCTCTGTTGATACCTCAATCCCTCTTGTTATACAGCCCTATTTTGAAGATAGTTCTCCTAAGCTCGTGGATAAACTGCTAAAATTCCAAAAGGAGGCCGTTAGGTCTCTTATGCATGTAAGAGTAATACCTCAACTGCATAAAGGAATAAATATAAGATGAGAATGGATTTTAAAAGAGTAGCCAAGGAGCTTTATCTCAAAGCGAGCTTTGATTTAAGGAAAGATATCAAGAAAGCTTTGGTTAAAGCTTATAGTCAGGAGAGAAATAAGCTAGCTAAAGAAGCTCTAAGTGCAATCTTAAAGAACGCGGAGCTTGCTAAGAAGAATAGAATGGCAATCTGTCAGGATACAGGTTATCCGGTGTTTTTTTTAAAAATTGGTAATGTAGGTATTAAGAATTTAAATAATATAACAGAAGATTTAACTAAAGGAATAAGAGAGGCAACTATTAAAGGTAATTTGCGTAGCTCTGTTGTAATTGACCCATTAGATAGAAAAAAAACAGCCCCCAATATACCTCCTATATTCCATGTAGAATTTAATAATAGTAAGAGATTAGAAATAGAACTTTTAGTTAAAGGTTTTGGCTCTGAGAATCAGACTAAGCTTTGTATGTTAAATCCGAATATTTCATATGGCGATATTGTAGATATAGTAGTTGATCATATTAAGGTTGTTGGTTCTAAAGCTTGTCCGCCTTACATTATAGGCATTGGAATCGGAGGAACAGCTGATAAGGCTATTACGCTCTCAAAAGAGGCGACATTAATTAGCTTAGATAAGAGAAGTAAAGATAAGAGATTGGTGAGTTTAGAGCAAGGAACAAAAAAAGAAGTAAATAAGCTTAAAATAGGGCCTTTAGGCGTGGGTGGAGAGACAACATGCTTAGGAGTTAAAGCATTAACAGCCCCAACCCATATCGCAGGATTACCTCTTGGGGTAACAGTATCTTGTCATGCTGCAAGGAGTGCTAAGAAGGTTATCAAGTTTAAATAATGAATATCAGGAGTCCATTAAATAGAGATGTAGTTAAAGGATTAAAAGCAGGGGATCTGGTTTACTTGAGTGGTGTTATCTATACAGCTCGGGATAGAGCCCACAAGAAAATGTTTGATTTAATAAATAAAGGAAGAGAACTGCCTCTTGATCTAAAAGATTCGATTATATATTACTGTGGTCCTACTCCAGAGAGGAGAGGAGAAGCTATAGGTTCCTGTGGTCCTACGACAAGCTCTAGAATGGATAATTATACTCCTTTACTACATAAGTTAGGGCTAGGAGCAACAATAGGAAAAGGAGAGAGAGCTAAAGATGTGGTTAGTGCTATTAAAAAATATAAAGGAATATATTTCTTAACCTGGGGCGGCTGTGGTGCCTACTTAAACAGCTTTGTTAAGAGTTCAAAAATAGTAGCATTTAAAGAATTAGGTGCTGAGGCAATTAGAATACTAGAGGTTGAGAAATTCCCTCTGGTTGTTGGAATCGATAGTAAAGGGAGAACAATTTAGGGGAGGAGTGAGATATGAGGTTGGATAAGAGAGATAATGATGAATTGAGGAAGGTTAAAATTACAAAAGATTATATTGAATATGCAGAAGGTTCATGTCTTATTGAAGTAGGTAATACAAAAGTAATCTGCACCGCTTCAGTTGAAGAGAAAGTACCGCCTTTTTTGAGAAATTCAGGGAGCGGTTGGATTACAGCAGAGTATAGTATGTTGCCTAGGTCTTGTAAGAGTAGAGTTTTAAGAGAAGTTAGGAAGGGTGCAGTTGGAGGTAGGACTAGCGAGATTCAGCGTCTAATAGGTAGATCTTTACGCGCGGTAGTAGATTTAAAAAGAATTGGAGAGAGAACTATCTGGATAGATTGTGATGTTGTCCAAGCAGACGGAGGAACCCGCACAGCATCTATTACAGGAGGTTTTGTTGCTCTATATTTAGCATTTCAGAAGCTTATAAAAGATAATGCTATTGAGGAAAATCCAGCTAAATCTTTTCTGGCTGCAGTATCTGTTGGTTTGGTAGATAAAGAGGCTATGCTTGATTTAGCATATAGTGAAGACTTTAAAGCCGATGTTGATATGAATATTGTTATGACTGAATTAAGTGATATCGTTGAAGTCCAGGGAACAGCAGAGGGTGAGCCCTTCTCAAAGAAGAAGATGGATGAGCTTGTAAAACTAGCAAGTAAAGGAATAAAAGAGCTTATAGCTATTCAGAAGAAAGCTTTAAAGGTTAAATGAAAAAGCTTCTTCTTGCTACGTTCAATCATAATAAGGTCAAAGAGATTACTCAGATTGCTAAAGACTCAAATCTTGATATCGAATTTCTATACTTAAAAGACTTTAATAATATAAAGGAAGTAGCCGAAGATGGTAGGACATTTAAAGAGAATGCGATTAAAAAGGCAAAAGAGTATTATATTCAAACCGGTATTGTTACATTAGCTGAAGATTCAGGACTTAGAGTAGATGCTTTAGATGGTGAGCCTGGGGTATATTCAGCTCGTTTTTCAGGAGAAGAGAAGGATGATTACAAAAATAACCTTAAATTGCTGCACATATTAGAGGGTGTAGAAGATAGAAGAGCCCATTTTATCTGTTCCGCTGCTTTAGTTATATCTGAGGATAATATAGAGACATTTGAAGGTGTCTTAGATGGCAACATATCTTGTCATATAAAGGGTAATAGTGGGTTTGGTTATGACCCTATATTTATACCTAAAGAATATAGCAAAACACTGGCTGAGCTAGGAGTTGATATAAAGAATAAGATTTCACATAGATATAAGGCGATTAGAGAGGTTTTTAACTTTATAAAGGAGAATTATTAGAATTTTGGGGGCAATTTGCATTTTATGTAGTATGGTATAAATATTGCACAAATATTGCATAAAATGTTTAAAATGAGTAAATTAAAAAAATTCAGAAATCGACTTGACAGTAGGTTGTATTGTGATATAAATGTAGCAGGAGGTGGAAGGGCTTAAAGGTGAGACCATGAAGAGAATAAAGTTTAACAATATGATTTTCTGTATTATCGATGCTCGGGAGGGGCGTTGTCAAGATAGATCAAGAAATTCAAATAAGTATGTGTTTAATTTAGTAAAAAAGGAGGAAGGTAAGATGAAGAAATTTTTGGCACTGGTAGTTTTGGTGGCATTATGTACAACGCCTGCTTTTGGCCAAGTGGGTGACGGTTTTGTTGCTCCAGAGATAGCTAGTGATGATGTAGGCTTGGTGGCTTCTACGGCTGCTGCTCCATTTGTTGTAGATTGGGGAACAAAAGCTGCATCTGCTTTCGGCAACGCAACAACATTTAGTGGGGTTATAGGTGGAGCTTTATGTGTAGCAATTAACATACAAGAATTAGACCCTTCATCTATTGATTTTACAAAAATTGAGATTGATTATGCTACTGGAGTACTTACTGCTTCTCCTGGAGCTCTTCCTACAGGTGTTGATTTAGATAAGTTAGCAGCAAGTATGAAAAGCTCTGTTAGTATTTCGGAAACATTATTAAGCTGGGATGCTAGCTCAGGTACTACTGTGAAGTTAGATGATAATGGGAGCCCAGTAAATGAAGATGGAAAAGTTATTATTGATGCAGAAGGAAATACAGAAGATCCTACTGGATCAGTATCTACTTATGATTTAGCAAGCTATAAGGTGCAGTTACAGAAAGTTGAAAATTTTCAAGAAGCTCTTGGGCTAGCACGAACTACTAGTCAGAAAAAGACAGCCATTGCAGATTTAGCCGAAGCTGCTACATTACTTGTAAATATGGATAACGGATTTTAAATAAGGTTTTAAATAAAGCCTCTCCTTCGGGAGAGGTTTTATTGGAATTGTTTTTTGAAACTTTTGTAAAGTTTTTAATTAAGGAGAATATTAAATGAGACAGATTAAAAGGAAAGCAAGTTTTAAAGTGCTTTCAATAATTTTTCTAGAATTTTTTCTCCTATCTCAAATAGGCTGGGCTTCAGTTTCACAAGAGATGCTCTCTTCTTATGATCCTGGATTTACAGCTTCTTGTCCAATCAATACGAATAGTTCTTTCTCAATTAATATTCCTCTCGAATATGAAGATAGTACTTTCTTTGCTTCTAGCGAGTCGACACTTGAAGAAATAAATGGTTTTACAATAATTCAATCTGATAGTAGTAATAATATTCAACTTATAAACCAATATTTTTATGTCGAAATAGTTATTGCAGATAGTGTACCGCCGCTACAAGGAGTTGAGGATATACGTAATTATCTGGAAAATCCAGTAGGAGTGCAGGAAATTCTTTTGGAAAGAATTAATGTAGATGAAGAAAAAGATGTTTTTTGTTATAGCTTTAAAGATGTTATTAATTCAGAAAATTTAGCAATAGAGAGGATTGAATTGGATGAGTCTTCAGGTCAAGTAAGCGTAGAAGGCGGTATAGTAATAGATTATTTAGAGGTTTCATGTGAGCTTGATAACGGAGAATTAAACTATCCAGATACAGTAAATTCAATTTCTTCAGTGGAAAATTTTATTCAAATAGTTGGAACTACATATATGGAAGAAAATTATCCAGAGTTAGCCTCGCAATTGAATTTTTTCATGCATTTTGTTTTAAATAGTTATTTTAATAATGCTACAGGTAGTTGGCCTAAGTCTATTTCATCTCTCGAAGTTAGTTTTCCAGGTAATGATTACATTATAAGCTATGATAATCAGCATATGTCGATAAATTCTCTGGAAGAAGATTCAACAGATATGGATGTAACTATAAACAGTGTAGTTGAAATATCTCGAGGTCTCAATCTACCTGCCGAGTATACGCTGTCTTTTAGCAAAGACAGTGAAGCTTTACAGTCATTAAGTCATAAAATAACATATTTCCCCGAAAGTGCGTTAGAAAATCCTTGGGAATCAATAGAGATTAGAGATTGCCAGACACAAAAATTGTTGTATAAGGCAGAGAGAGAGTTAAGCGAAGATGGTTTGCAGATATTGTCTTTTTCTGAAACGCAGTATGATTCTAATGAGGAGATAGTCTCTCAGAGGAAAACAGAGAGATTAGATGATGGTTCAAGCAGATATGTTCTTGCTGACAAATGGAATAAAATTATAATTTATTATGATGTTACAGAGAAAATAAGAAGAGAAGAGCATTATGTAATGAATCCAGCCGAAGGTGAATATCAACTAGATTACATGAAAAATGTTTCAGATGTTAATTCTTGGCAGAATGCCTCTGATGAAGTATTTCAACATTACTTTTATATAGTCGGAAATGTATGGAGTTTTTCTGATCAAAATCTTGGATTAGGTGATATAACTTTAAGTCAACGCATAGACCAGGTTTTAATTAGTGCAGTAGCGTCTTCTGAAACAGGCGAGGGGATTTATTACAACATGCTGGATATTGGTGGATACCATGGTGAATATTCCTCGTCCATATATCAAAGATTATATGAATATAGGGCATGTTTAACAAGCGACGGTTCTGATTTAAAAGCATTGTTTGGTCAGGAATTACAGCGATATTTACCTCTTCGTCAAATCGAAACTGCGGATGGTTTAGTAGATGTATGGGGGATTGTAGCATTTGAATCTGATAAAATTGATTTAGATAAAGCTAATATAAGAGATGCAATTTTAAATACTTCTTTAGAAAGCAAGGTTATGGATTTATATGACATGATAATGGAAGAGAATGGTTCTTGGTTTACTCAATTGACGTCTGAGCAGAAAAGAGATGTATTTAGAAAATTTTTGGAGCCGTTAAAAATAGATGAAGAAGGTTTAATAAGTGCAGTCTTTGAAAGTGTTGATACTGAATACGAAACTTTTGTTGAAATTTTTGATAGATACTTTATGAAAGAAGTAGATATTCCAAAATACGACGAGAGTGATTTTGCAGATAAATTTTTGTATATCCTTGGAGGGGCTAAAAGCTCTGATTCTCTCAACTCTTTCGTGGATACAATATGTTCTTATCAATCAAACATTCAAGCTTTTCCCGGGGATATTAGAATAGAAGAATTTTATATGGGTAAAGATAATTTTTATAATGACAGAGAATTGGCTTTTGTTGATGTTTATCAGGAGACAGCAGGAGAAGAGCGTAGATTATTGCAGCGCTGGGCGGGTGCTAATATTTATAAATTTACGGAATGGGATCAAGAAGGGAGTCCTATAGCTTGCGAGTTAGACGGGGAATTTATTTCTTTTCCTCACGAGGATATATTAAAAGCAGGCTCCCCTGGTGATTGGGAAGAGATGAATCAGGCGCCTAATAGTTTGTTTCCGATGATTCCCAAGGTTCCAGAGTGGATGTGTCATGGGAAGGTCGGTCTTACTCTTATAAAAAAGAGATATGCTACTGATGGGCTTAATGTTGCAGCTACCCCTGATTTTGAATCTTTCAGACCTGTTGAATTTGGTGATACATTTAACGAAAGCTATTTTACGCAAGATGAATTTTTGTCTAGAGATCCAGAGATACTTAAAACATTTTTAAATTTAAATACCGTAACCAGAGGTTTAATTGAAAAGTTTAATATTTCAATTTCAGAATTAGAAGGTAAGCCACTCAGTGTTGTTTTTTACGAGATTAATCAAACTATAGCTGATAGATTAGGATTTTCCAATGAGATGAGAGAAGAGCAATTAGAACATCTTAGTGTAGTTAGGCGTGAATATTATCTTAGAGAAGTGCTTGGTATTACCGAAGAGTCTAAAATCGCTGCCTGTCTCTATGAAAGTAATGAAGTTATTGCTGAGGTCTTTAGAATGGAATCTATTGGATATAGTGAAGAGCAGATACAAGGTTTTTTGGCGATAGATGAATCTCTTGATGGAATAGCAAGCGAACTGGTTTATATGAGTAGGGCAGAGATCGAGGTAAACCTTGCAGAGTTTGGATATAGCTCTGAACAGGTAGATGAATTTTTTGCTATAGAAGATGCATGTCGGTTGGAATCGGAAAGTGTTTTGCAGCTTCTTAAAGAAGTATATGGAGATGATATTGAACAAATTATGATTACTGCTTTTGAAGATTCTATAAAAGGAACTCCGATGCAAGCATTGATAGATAGTGAGGAGTATAGAGAATTTAAAGAAGAGGTTGGATTGATGGGGGTGATAACAAGTGATCCTGAAATAGCTAAAATAGTTTTAAATCGGCTATTGTTATATTACGATGATTATGAAGATATTGATTTAGATGAATTAATAACAGATTTTAATTCTATTGCAAGTAGAAATTCTGATGTAATAAAAGATTATTTAGACGTTGTATTAATTGGTACAGAAGATTTCAACGACTGGACCGATAAAGAAATAAGAAGTGCATTATCTTGTGCGTATTTAAAGACAAGAAGAGGGGAAGAGAGCGCAGACGATGCTTATGAACGGAGAGCAGATTTATTTAGCGCTTGGATGGAAGCAAATAGAGATGTAGGTTATCCTGCTTTTGGAGTAGCTCCGACTCAGGATATAATGATTGCTCCTTATTCTGATCGTATGAACTGGGCTCAATTTGCAGGTTGGTCTTTAACGGGTTTAAGTGCTGCTTTTCTTGTTGCTTCGGGCATAGGTGCAATTTCTGCAGTTACTCTTCCTGTATGGTTAACTCCAATAGTTGCAAATGCAGGTCTTGCGAAAGTTGCTGCTTTTACTGTTGCAGGAACATTGTTAACTGGAGTAATGACTGGATCATGGGCGCAAGCCCCATATGGAGGTATTCAGGGTTTTCTTCTAGGGATAACTTATCAAATTTTGCCTAGCGTTATAAGTGGAACATTAAGATTAGGACGTCCCTTGCTTGCAAAAATACTGGGAAGTACTGTTAGAGCGTCCAATTTCCTTTTGGAATCTGCTAGCCAAAGAGCGCTTCTAATACCTCTTATAAAGACAGCTACTGGAACAGCTTTTAAAGGACATAAAGTATTGACTTTAGCAGAACGTTTTGGTTGGTTTATTGGTAGTTACAAGTTTATTTCTCAGCCTATAGCGGAAGGAGTGGCGAATATTGCTATGAGGAGAAAAGGTTTGGATCCTCAAGATTCTCAGAATCTTTGGATTCATGAATTGGCTAATATAGGGGCATTATTAATTATGCCGTTATTTATACCTGGGTCTTGGGCGATGAATACAAGTGTTATATATAGCGGTGGCGAATATCAAGCAATCAGACCGTTTACAACAGCTAATAACGTATCTCATTATATTGGAAATTGGACGACGCGGGGCAGTTTTCGTAGCTATGGTAGTTCTCAATTATCGGGGGCTATTGCTATGCCTTTGGGAGTACAAAGATTGCTTGAAGAATTAGATCAAGATGTAACAGGGATAGAGCTAGGGGTTGCATTAGATAGTTATGGTGTGGAAAATGAGGAATGGCGAGCAACTTTAAATACCGATTTTGATTCTTGGAAGATGGTATATGAAATTTTATCTGAACTAGGGGTGCTTGAAGATGGAGAATAAAGGCCAAAAAAAATATTCTAAAAATAAATACTTTGCAAAAGTATTTAAGGATTGGTCTTTACAAGATTTTATAAAGAAGATAATACTTGTTTTAATTAGTGAGATATTTCTTGTAACACAGTTATGTTATGGAATAGAAATAACTACCGAACCAGATCAGCTTCCTCCTTTTTTCGGGGATGCTACTGACTTTGCTTTTCCACTCGATGAAACAAGTCTTTTCCCAGTTAGTCAGACTATTTCAGGTGCACCAAGCCAAGTAGGTACTCTTATATTTGATGCCGGCGATAATCAAATTGTGCCGGTTAATGTTGAAGAAATAACAGATGGAACATATCAGATTACTCTTCCTTTTGGTTCGGAAGAAGATCCTGTTTTTAACAATTTTCTTGTATCTGGATATGAAGTTTATGAAAACGGATGGATACATGCTGATTCCTTGGCTTTAGTAGAAGAGGGTTCTTCATATATAACATATCGCAATTTAGACATGAAACCTGGTGAGTCTGGAGACGGAGAGAGTAGTGGTTTTATTATCTGGAATGCAGAATTTGAAGTCATTGACGGTACATTCGGGGTTATTGAAGAGGGTGAACTTACACAGTTTAGTTCTTATCAAACAAAGATACTTAAAAAAACAATGTTTAACAGCTATGATCCAGATGGACAAAGATATTTTGAGGGTGACAGAACTGATGATGGCGGGCTTATTACAAGCCCTGAAGATTTCAGTGGGATATTTACTGATGATTTCAGGGAAAGCTATTTTAAATATCAGCGTGATTTGCTGAGAGGTCATATTGATCCCAGTTTATTTGGTGAAATAGAACCGATTGCGTTTCGGATAAATTATGACGACCAGAAAGATCAGTATGATTTTGAAGCAAATATTAATATTAATATTTATTCAATGCTTGCTTATTCTGGTTTTGTTTCTTTTAGTTCTGAATCAAATTTAAATAACATAACCTCTACGGCTATAATAATAAATGAAGAAGTTGATACAGGATTAGATGAAGAAGCTACTGCAATAATAGATGAAGAAGGAGGGGCAGTTTTAAGCGATGAAATAGAATATTTAAATTTTGGTGCTGGCCTTAAAGTGGAAGAAAGGTGGGGCATGGTCAATACTTTTACGACGCTTTTAAATAAAAATCTTATTGATGAGGACGGGAACGTTAAAATAAGAGTTAAAGTAGGTGATGGAACAGAGGGTGTAGAGTTTAGTGTTCCTTTTGTTTACTTGTTAGGAGATGTCCCTCCACCAAAAGAATACTCTCGACCCTCATATAGTGTTATAGACGATAAATATGACGACCTTACATATTTAATAATGCAGGATATTTGGGATGCGCTTAGATATGACATTATAAGAAAAGAACAAGATATGCAGGAACTAGACGATATAATCCATTTACCTGGGTATCTTAAAGACTTAGCTTATTGGCATTTTAGGTATGATGAGACAGGTGATGAGACAGGTGAGGTAAAGAAAGGTTATTATCTAGGTGATTTTGGAAGTGTTAGATTTGATGAGAATAGTTCCGAAGTTGTTTTTAATCTTGATTTTACTGAAGAAGAAAAAGAAGCGTGGTTGGGTTGGGTTTCTCCTGATTTGTATTTTTATGATCGAGACCCGAGTAAATTAACAGCGGCTTTAAATGAATATATTGGAGCAGCATTAGATCTCCCAGAAAAACCTCAAGGTGTTATTGCAACGATTGAGCAGGTGCGGGAACAGGCTCTGAATGGAGAATATTATACGATTATTCTTGGCGAAAGATTAGATGATGTTACGACTACCTTAGAGAGTTTTACAGTCGATGAGTTATATGAAAATAAAGAGGATTTATATTTTAAAAATCCATTCAGACAGCATGCCTTAAAATATCTACTGGATAATGATTTGATAGATACATTAGGAAATGTTGCGGTATCTATTAATATTGACCAGAGTTCTCCTCAAGATGTAGTAGAAATAGTGCTTCCATATCAATACTTTATTTTATTTGCAGATCCATTACGAGAATCTCTTCCATTAGAATGGAGAGATGATGGAGGATCTCATGACGAAGCTTGTGATGTTTTTTATGATATTCTAGCAAATGTATCCGGGCGATTAGGTGCTAGAGGGAGAGTAGATATTGATTATGAAAGCAAAAGTTTAATTTATACAGGAAATGAAATAGAGTCTATTATATCAACCCCAGAGATGGAACTTGAAATTGGTAGTCTTGTTGTAATATTAGCTGAGAGAGTCACTGTAGATAAAATGAATGATATAGAAATAATTCATAAGCTTCCAGAAGATGTCGAGTTAGATATGAATGCTATGTTTTTAGACTTAGCTAATGGAATGCTTGACGACCATAGCGTAGAAGAAGATGGTGAACTTGTAGAAGTTAAAGGACTAAATTCATTGCTTTATGATTTGGATGTTTTAATCGAAGAGGGTGATTGGTCAGAGACAGCTGTAGTAATCGATAAAATATCAGCCATTAGTCTAGATTTTAAAGAGAAGATGGAGTATATACGGGTCTGTGATTACTACGTTGATCGCTTAACATATATCCATGGAGGGAGTCGGAATGCAAAAATATTATGGTGTATAAATATTTCACCCAACTCAGATGGAATAGAAAGCGATATTTATCCATTCATTGAAACACTGCAAAAGTTCTCCCAAGGTAATTGGGCAGAGGGCATGGAGATCTATAATAACCATGCTCAAGAGTATGACGATAGTCGTCACTTTATAACAGGTTTATTTGGTGAGCTTGATACTGAGATCTCAAGTCAGATGAAGAAAGTAGCTGTTCGTGTAGGAATAGCTCGTGCGGCAACCTTTGTCATTTTAAGTATTGCATCTGCAAAACTGGGATTTCTTGCAGGTCGATTCTTAGGCGCTTGGTCTAAGACCCTTCCATTTATACAGAAGATTCAGGCGTCAACAAGTATCGGTGCACAGATGGCAAAAGGTACTTGGGCAGGATTTAAGGCGGTTACCAGGATTTTAGGTGTCTATGTAGATAATGCGACTGAAGCAGCACTAATGTGGCAGTCGTTGCTGCCATTTATGGGTAAAGCCGGTAGGATGCTGGGGAGTTTAAGTCCGAATTTATTTGGTATGGCGTTACGTTATGGAGTTAACGCTTCTATAGTAGGTACAGGTGCAGCAATGGGTTATCTAAAACCAGGGAGGAATTTATGGTCTTTCATGAATAATCCTGTTGGATTCTTAATCCCTGCGTCTGAACGTCTAGGTAATTTAGGAGATGTTTTTGAATTTATATCTGTTGCATTGGATGGATTTAACTTTGCAAGGACTGGAAGATGGCCTACAAGATCTCCTATGCTAGATTTTTGTCGTAAATATGAGATCCATGTCCCACTTATTACACAGATTCAAGAAAAGATAGAAGGCTTTAAAACAGAAGTAGCTTTGCAAAATGTGCTGAATAAATTTAAGACGGCTCGGGCAACTATACATCAGGCAAATATAGTTTTTAGCGCAGGACTTTTTGCCGGCTTAGATGTAACTGCTCTAGAAGTGGAATCTTCTTCTACTTCAAGTAGCGTTGAGAGTCAGAGTGAATCAGACGAAGAGCCCACTGCACAGTTTGTGTATTTTGCTGATTTAGAGAAGTTTCCGAATGAGGAGAGTTTTCTTGATTATATAAAAGGTTTTAAAGTACGAGTTAGTGGTGAAGTCAGAAACTTCTGGGATGTGTTATATGAAAAGAATGTTGACCAAAGTAAGACATTAACAGAAGCAGGATTTTTAAAACTTAAATATGAATTGATTGGATTAACAGTAGAAGAATTACAAAGATTTCAGGAACTGAAAGGAGACGAAGCCGAAGAATTAATAAGTGCTGGAAATATGCCATTCTTTACTCAATTTTACCGTGCTTTATCTGAAAATTTGAATAATCTAACAGATAGGACAGATGTTTCTTTAGCTCAGGCGTTGGCTAAAGTCTATACGGTTATGCACAATACCCTTAGCGTAGGAACAGGCATCCCTTTAAATCTAACATTCCCGCAACTGCTTGCAGCATACTTTGTATGTGAGGGATACAATGTAAGAAAAACTGATACAGGTAAAATACGTTCAATTATAGATAAAGTCTTTAATGTATCTACAGGTGAAGGCAAAACCTATATAGAACCTGCAGCTGCAGCAGCGCTTGCATTGATGAGGAAAGACGGGGAAAAAGCATTTGATACGGTGCTTATTGCATTCTCTTCTAATATTCTTTGTAAAAGAGATTTCGAGGGTAAAACTGATAACGACAGAGGTGTTAATATCGATATGCAGGAGTTTTATAGCGCCTTGGGCTTAAGAGTAGCCCATTTAGAGGAACCCCGTGATAATACAGTTAAATCATTTGTAGATTACAAACGTAATTTACTAGAAAGGTTGAGAGGGCAGCATAAGCCAGACATTGTTTATGCACCTATTTCAAATATAATATTTCACATTGCTTATAAACTGGCTGATGAGGATTATTCAGAATTTGATAATTTAGACCGAGTAGCTGTAATTCTTGATGAAGTTGATGCTACTGCCTTAGAACAAGCACAGAGTCCATTTATAATAAGCAGGGGTGGCGCAGAAACATACCGCGTTGGTACGCCAGAGGGAGATTTCTTTGAAGCTGTAGGTAGATATATTCGCGGATTGGATTTATTCGGCAAGTTTGGCTTGTGGGAATCATCACCTGAGGTAGATATTGATGCTTTGAAACAGGAAATCCAAGAATCTAGGGATATTAGCGATGAGGATAGAGAAAATCTGATAGAAGAATTAAGTGCAGGGAATAGTCCTTTGCAGGTATATCGTGACTGGAAGTTAAAAGTATCGTCTGAGTTAAGAGAGCAGATTCCAGAGATATTAGCTGACAATATTGCAGATTTAAATTACTCTGGCTTAATTGAGGCGCTGGGATCAGCCGAGAGTATAATACAAAATTATAAAGATAAGTACATTATAGAGTTTGAAAATGGTGTTCCAAGAGTAATTATTGTAAGTGAATTTAGTCACGAAGCACAGCCAGGTAAAAAATGGCAGAATTGGATACACCAAATGATAGAATCTTATGTAGAAGGGGTTCCTGTGAGTACGACTAGCTATACTTCAGGTTCAGTTATTATGTATGAAATACTTGCAAAAATGGGTTATGTTGTAGGGCTTTCAGGCACTGTGGATGTATTTCAAAAAGTTTGGCAAGATCTTCTTAATGCCGCAGTTATGACTTTTCCTGAAGCTTTAAATGATTTAGAGCAGTTTCGAAAGACAACTCCTGTATATGGTTATACAAATTATGATCGTAGTCAACAGGATATGATTGGAAGCCTTATAGAGCATGCTATGCACGGCGAATCTGTTGTATTGGCAACATTAAAATATGAACAGAAGTGTGATGCTGTTTTGACATATTTTAGAGATCAGGGTGCCCAAATAGAAGAAGAAGCTATAGAGGAAACAGAGGGTAAGATACGCTATAAGGTAACTTTGTCTACGGGAGATGTTCTGTATGTACAGAAATATGGAGCTCGGGAAGATTTAGACCCAGTGTTAAAAGGTATGATTGAACAATTAGCAGGAGAAATGGGATTAATTACAATTGGTTCTCCGATTTTTGGTAGGGGAATTGACATTGATACATCACAAAGAATTTCTGAAGATTCTACTGATAATAACGCGATATCTAAAAATGAATTGATTCAGGAAGTACTGGAGAATACATTAAGTGGTCAAGCTGTTGTATTTGCTTCAGAAAAGCATGAGGATGCACTGAATGAATTCCTATCTTATTTAGCATTAGATGATATAGAAGCTGAGTCTGTAGAAGGCTTAGAAGGTGCTAGAAAAATTAGAATAGAGTATGAAGGTAAAGAAGTAGTATTGTTTAGTTACGGCACTAAAGAAGGTGATTTATCCCCAGAGGTAAAAGCAAAAATTCAAGCAGAGATAGACCAAGCTAATGAAATTAATGGAGAGGGAGGGAGATTTATTATTTTCTGTTCACCAAATATTGGACAAGAGTTTAATGTTGGCGACTCAGATCAAGTATTGTATGAAATGAAAGGAGAGTGGGGTTCAATATATCGCAATCTTCATGTTGTTGCTGATGGATTAATGGCATTATGGCTTACACAGCAGATTATTGGAAGAGCAAAACGTGGAGGGCGACCAGGGACTGCTGCAGTATTTTTCTCTACCGATTTTGTCAATGATCCAATTTGGCAGCAATATCAAAAATTGTTCATAGCTCATCCGGAATGGTGGGAAACAATTGAATCAAGTGTTGTAAGATTGTCTGATTCAATTGGTGACGCAAGGATGAATGAATTTAGTTTTTTAGATGCACGTATTCAAGAAATTCAAGGTATTCATGTTCAATCAGTTCTTGGAACTTTGATGAATGTGATGGAGCAATACAAACCACTATATGAATTTCAGGTTGATTTTATACGGGGATTGGGTGAAAGAATTAATGGCAATCTAACCCAAGAACAACAGCAGAAAATTCAGGAAATTCAGGAAATTCAAGAATCTAAGAATTTTACTGCCGAAGATAAAGAAGATTTAATAGGGCAAATACATGCAAGGAATAATCCACATCAAGTGTTTAAAGAATTTAGAATATTTGAAACGCTAGGTGGAATAACAGTCGATAACTTAAAAGGCTGGATTCAAAATGACTCTCTCTATTGTAGCGAAGAAACAAAAATTCAATTAATACAAACTTTAGAAAATGAGGATAATTTAATTTCTCCGCAACTGGTTTATTTAAGGTGGAGAATCTTGGATTCACCGCTATTATCAATAAATCAAAAATCCAACATTGAAGAGCTGTATACATTATTTGCAAACTCTGCAAGAAGTATTGGAAACAATAATTTGCCGGAGATTATTAATCAGTGTTTAGATGATGTAGGAAATGGAGACTTAAAAGCAATAATGTTAAAATATCTTACTCCTTCGGATCCTAATTCGCAAAATTCTCAAAGAGAGACAGCAACGAGTAGAGTTGTTCCTACATATAAATCAATGGTGTTGAATAATTTTGGTGGCGAACAAGCTGCTGTTCATTATGGAATTAAGAGTGATTTTAATGACTGGCTCTTAGAAGAAGCAGCTGATATATATGAAATTTTAGTTATTTTGGATTTGGTGAACTGATATTAAAGTAATATTTGTAGTGTTATGCATTTTCACTGTGCTGGTAAGTCCGGGTTGGGCAGATAATATCTCTGGTTTTAAACAAATTATTTCGGAAAGACAAAACTGGAACTATATATATAATCAGATTATTGTTGGGTTTAAACATAATAGTAGCAATAAAGAGATAGAATCTTTTATTGAAGAGTATGGGTGTGAGCTGATGGCTCCGATTGATGAGTTTAGGGTTTACGCTTTAGTCTTACCTCGAGGAGTTTATTATAGCGAAGTGAAAAGAAGCTTTCTAAATGATAAAAGAGTAAGATATGTTTTACCCAGTTACTATATGCATGCGCAAAGCATGTCTGACTTAGAAGGCGTAGTAAAAAGAGCACGAGATGAAAACGAGAGTAGTTTAAATGAAATAGGATTTTTACAAGCACAAGAGTATATGCAATTGTACAGTTCACTATTGCCTGAAAGTGGCGGTGTTGTATTTGCTCTTCTTGATAGCTCTGGTCTTCATCCAGAATTGATTCAACAGTTGAATGATGCAGGAATATATCGCAATGGAGTTTGTTTCCAAAGGAGTGTTGATAATAGTGTAAATGTGGTTAACAATATTGAAGAATATACAAATGGCCATGGTACTCAAGTTGCTACATTACTCAGCACTTTAGGAGAAGGTTCTGAAATTATGCACATACAGTTCGATGGTGGATTAGGAACATTTATCGAGGGGATTAAATATGCTATCAGAGAGACTAGAGATAATAAAGAGCGATTGATTATAAATTCTAGTATGAGCATTTCTTTAGAATCTTTTAGTTATGATACAATGAAGTTTTTATTAAGAGATTATTATTTAGCTCAATCAATTGAAGAAGCAAGAATCGATGGTCAGGATGATAAAGCAATATATGATAGCTATATTGATTATCGTAATGAGGCTCGAATCAAATCTTATGGTATTGTTGACGAGATTTTTACAATGGTTGATTCTGGAATAATTAATAATTTTCAGAATTGGGATGAAAGTGATTGGGCAATTGTTAGAGAGAAGTTTTCTTTGTTTGACGAAGAGATAAGTTTACTTAAATATGCTGAACATGTTGCAAGACGCGATTTCCAGTATTTTGTAAAAAGTCCTCTTTATGAAGATTTTGAAGAATTTTCTCAACATGCAATTATTGTTTCTGCAGCTGGTAATTGTAATGATTCAGGCATGGCTTTACCTTCGAGTTATCCTGGAGTAATTGGGGTTGGGGCAAGCTATAATGATAATATTGCAAGTTATTCTCGCTATGGCAATGCGGTAGATTTATATGCTCCAGGAGGGTATGCCTATGGAGATGTTTGGACTTACGACATTCAGGACGGTAGTTTAATTGAAACTAAATCTAAGAGAGGAACATCCCTTGCAGCACCTTTTGTTACTGCAATGGTTGGCTTAATTTGGAATGAAAATCCAGATTTAACCCCAGCAGAAATGAGTAATATTATTATTGCAAGTTCTTGTAATATATTTGATAGTAATTTGGAGATTTATTTTAAACAAATAGATGGGCAGCAAGCAGCTATTCTTGCTTGCGCATATTCTTCTATAAAAGATGTCATAGCATTAATTGATGATTATACTTCCGATGAATTTGATTTATTGGAACAGATAAATCAAAATTTAATTTTTAGTCAAAAATTGATTTCAGAACAAGTTGAAAATAGGCTATTAAACGATATAGATCTTTTTATTTCGGGGGTGCTTACAGCGAAAGAGCTTGAGGTGAATTTTCTCACTCAGCTATGGAATTTGGAGTCAGATGTTGGCATACGGGTAGCATCGGGATTAGCTATAAATTATCTTCAGGATGATAGAATTTTAAAATCTGTGCTGGAAAAAAGTATTTCTGGCACTTCGACAGATATAGTACAGAAAATGTTAGATATTGTAAGCAATGAGGATAATAATTTTGATATTTTTAAAATAGAGCATGTTTTTAAGTCGTATGTAGTATTGAGCGACTTATATCAAGATTTAAAAGATTCAACCATTTCCCAAAGTTCTTTTATGCAAAGTGTGGAATTAATTTTTGGTATGCAAAATAAAATGTTCGAGAAATATATTCCTCAATTTGTGAGTATTATTAATAGATTTATAAATGCTGAAATAGATTCAAACCAAGCTCAGCAAATGGTGTGTAATATAGCGTGGGATGTATGTACATCATTAGGGGATGAAGATTCTAAAATAGCTATAGCATTATATGTTGATAGCTTAGATGATGTGGAGTTTTTAAAGAATCTTCTTCAGCATCAGTTTCCACAATTAGACTCAGGAATAATGGATGTTATTATTCAAGAGTCTTTATTTGAATGTAGAGATACAGACTCTTTAACGTTGCATGTATTTGATGTAGCAAATACATTAAACTACTTAAATGAAATGTTTACTGCTATTGAGAAATTTGATTTAGAGTGGAATAATGAAATAGATTATTCGGTAGATTATTTAAAGCTAAGTGATTTGGGTAATTGGGAAGACTGGAGTAAATTTTTAGACCAAAATATTCAGCGGAAAGAGTACATGGAAAACTTAGAAGTCTATCAAGATGTAGAATTTTTTTATACAGGTTTAGTAGAAAATTTATGTTCAATTTTTTTGGAACAAAAAATAATATCTTCAGAGTTTCAGGATGCAATTAATGCTCATATTTGGGATTTTGTAAATGGAGATATAGATATTATTGCTGCTCAAGGAAATATTTTGGATAGCATTGAACAGGAAGCAGAATTACCTCAAATTTTATTAGGTACAAGTATTATACGTAGCATTAGGTGGGATGAAGTGGATAATATTAGCGTTCCAACGATAGAAACAAACACCTCTCTTACTGTTCCAGGAGTAGATACAGCTGTAATTGATCAGCAGTTTGGAAATATTGAATTTGATTTTAATCAATTTTTGTAATTTAATTAATATGTATGAAAGTATTGAGTAAAAGAAATATTATTTATTACGTAGGTTGTTTTTTAAGTATTTCCTTATTGTTTTGTTGCTTTTTTTTATCATATTCAGAAGGTAATGAGTTTAGTCAAGATAAATTAATCTCAGCTGTTTTGATTTTGACAGAACAATGGGGTAGCTTGCTAGACAAAGAGCAACTAATAGAAGATATTGAAAAACTAACACCTTTAAAGGCGAAGGCTTCTAAAGAAAGTTTTATTGTAAATATTGTCAGAGCTGTGCGGAAACAGGGAGTTTTTTTAGAAGCGTTTGCTTTAGAGTCTAAAGATATAACGAAACTTAAAGAAAATAAAACAGCGTTTATATCTTTACTCAAAAATGGAGATTTATGTTATGTTGTTAAAAATATAGAGATTAAAAATAATAAAGCTGTATTTAGTTGTATTTTGCCCGATAGAAAGGAAATTTTTATAGATGAACGTGATTTTTTTTCTTGTTGGGAAGGTATGGTTATTTCAAAACCGCTTGTTAATATTAAAGCAAAAAGATTACTGAATAAGGAGGGGGATAATAAATTTGTTGCTCTTTATTTTTATCATTCAGGTGAAGATTTTAACTTATTGCGTAAAGTTTTAGAAAAATTAAAAGAAGAGGCGGAAAGGACAAATAAGAAACTTATTTACATTGATGAATTAGGCTTAATTCCAGAAAGGTCTATTGAATCTTATATGAAGGTAAATCAAATTGGAGAAAAAGAGGCTTTTGAGCTAATTAAGAAGATGTTAAATGAAGATATATCTAATGTTGGAAAAGGAGTTGCTATTTTAGGTGAAACCAATCCATTCTATAGACAGCTTTATCAATATTTAGCAAAGAATAAGATTGAATCATACATGGAAGACTTGCGATATGATGCATGGAAAAAGATAGTTGTTTTTGACAGCATGGAATATTATAGCAAGGCTATCAATTACTTTTTTTTCAACAATATTGATAAGTATATTAAATCTATAGAAAGATTTATTGAGGGATATTGGGAGTATAATATTAAAAGAAGAGATGATGATTTTAGAAGTCAAATAAAAAAGATAGTCGCAAAACACCCCAACTCTCTCATTTTTACAATTAGGGGAATTGGGCATTATGGAATGGATAACGATATTAACTTAGATAATTTAGCAGTGGAAACTTTAGTATTTGGTCGTGGAATATTTGAAGATAATCTGTTGCACTCTCAGATGTATTATATATTGCTTTCGAATGATATTGTTATGAAAGAGAACGATAAAAAGCTTGCTATTCTTAAAACATACTTCGAAGATACTTTACGAGCATATTTTGTAAAAAAAGGATTAAATATTCCTGAGGCGACACAGTTAGTATGCAAAATATCAAAACGGTTGAAAGAAAAAAATGTTTTAAAATTTTCACAAGCAATTTACTATGCTGTGATTAAACAACCGGAGCAATTGCAGGAAATGTGGGGTTTTACTTACAATTGGTTTAAAAATCAAGGTTTTATCAAAGAGGAAGATCTTAAAGTATTCCAGAATTAAGCCTGCGATTATTCGATTTGTTTTTATCCCGTCTTTTATATTTAAAAACATTCTATTTTTTCAATTTAATGGTATAATTACTTATACGGAGGAAGGGGTGAAAACAGAGAAGATTGTACTGTTTGTTCTAGTTTTTTTATCCCTGTTGCTTTTAAATATTTCATATGCAATAGAAGATTTAGAAAATTCAGGGATGTCTATATTAGGGGTATATCCTGTCCAATGTCAATCTTATACCGTTTGGAACATTAACACATCTATCCAATCTTTTTCAATGCTTCCTATATTCAATTTAGAAGAGTTAAGCGATGATTTCAAGTCCAACATAGATCTTAGTGGTGTATCTTTTTCTAATATAGAGGTTGAAAGTAATTTCAGTCCATATTGTTTTGATAATATTGTTGAATTGCCTGATATCGAAATAGAAGAGATTGTTGTTGAGTTACCTATTTCAGTAGAAGTTATAGATGAGGGAAATAAAGTATTTAAGCTTATCTTGGGCAATAAAGAGAGAAGCAGTATAAGTTTTATGGTTAAAGATGATGGTTTCTATGATTTAGAGGGTGAGTTTAAAGATACTTTCCTTGAGTTTGAATGGGCTAATGAACGCTTTAAAATAACTGTTTGTGATTCTGAAGAGAGCCTAGGGATATCAATTAAACCTTTAAATAGTGAGGTATACCCCAGGATATACTATAAGAAAGAGTTTAATCTTGGGGTGTTTGATGGAGAGTACTCGTTGGGTTTTGTGAATCATAAACCTTATCTTGATATTATTTTAAAAGATTCAGATCAGGAGATTTTATCGGTTGATTTAGATCAAGATGAGCTATCTTTAAAGCTTAATATGAATCTTCCAATGTCTTTTGAGGATAGCATATCTTTAAGCTCCGACTCTTTTAAGATCGAAGATGGAAATATTGATGGAAATATTGAAATTACATTAAATGAAGATGAGCAGAAGGTTGTGTTAAGAATAGGAGAGGGCGGTTACTTTGAGATAACTCAAAATGGTAGCATGCGGGAGATAATAGATAAATTCTATACTGAGATTGCAGTTGATTTACAAAAGATGGTCGTACAGTTAGCAGAAGACGATGATAGTCTTGACCCTAATATGACGGTAGATGATATAAGAGAGGTTTTATGGGAGGCAACAGGGGATGATTTAGAAGGTATGTTTGAAATAGTTCAGGATGCAAATGAGCAGAGACAGGGATTAGTAGTTCCAGGCGAAGTACGTCTATATTTGGATTTATCTAGTAATAATAGTCAAAAAAACGCTGAGCTTACATTTCCACTAATAGAGGATAGCCTAGCCTTAAAGATGGGCTTAGAACCAGATGCTATTCAGATTAATTGTCTTGCTGATATATCAAGTATCTCAACTGCATCTACAGCTGAAGTTGGTTATAATAGTGATGGTCTAGTTCTATTTAAGCTTGCTGATTTAGCGGCGCTATCTTTAGTTAAGTTAGGAGTATCCCTTGATGGAAATATTGAATCTGTAGCTTTTAGAGTTAAAAATATCGAGGGTGATATCAACAGGGAAGGGTTTGAGGTAAGGAGTGTAGAAGATAGCTTACTTGGTTCATCAGCCTTGGATATTCTTCTTAGAGGATTGGAAGTTCAAGATAGTTCTACCAACTGGTGTTTTGGTTATGATTTTGAAGACGATTTATATCTAGGTTTTGGTATACCACTTAGTGAAGAAGTTAAGATTAGAGGCAGGATAAATAATCAAGGTTTAAGTTTTAAAACGCAGATATCTTTTATGGGGGGGGGGAATTCTAACAATAGAAAGTGATGGTAGTTTTGAATATAAGATAAAGAGAGAGAATATAGATTTTAGATTTATTATTGATAATGAATAATAGACTTATTGTAACTCAATATTCATCAGGTATTTATTTTTACCCCCATAATTTTTAAAAGTAGTGATAAAATTTGACAGCCCCTACTTTATATGGTACAAATATATTAGGTAAGAAAAGATGGTAGAACAGAAATTAAGTTTACATAAGGGGTGGGCAAATTGATTTACGATGGGATTGAAAGAAGACAGTGGTCTCGGGTTGATATGAATGTACCTCTTAAATTCAGAGAGGTAGGTGAATTCAGCCGTTCTCCATTAGATTCAGAGACAAGAGATATAAGTGAAGGCGGTATAAGATTTGCAACTGATAAATTTCTTCCTAAAGATAGTAAGCTTGTTGTAAACATGGATCTCAATGATATCCCGGTTGTTAAAGCAACTGTTAAGGTTGTTTGGTCGGTAAGAGATTCTCATACCAATATGTATGAGATAGGTGTTGAGTTTGATACGATTCCTTCAGAGGCAAGAGTTCAGCTTTCCAATATTGTCAGAAAAAACCTGAATTAAGATCTATTCTTCCTCTCCAACTCTCTTTTTCTCTCTAACTCTTTCTGTTTCTTCCTTCTATCTAAGTCGTATTTATCTATCTTCTTATTCAAAGCCTGACGGGATATGCCAAGTAGATTTGCAACCTTAGATTTATTCCATTTAAGTTCATATAGTATCTCAGTCAATAGCCTCTTCTCGTATATCTCAACTACGCCTTTAAGCGTCTTATCTTTTACTGCCTCTAGTTTAAGATTGACACCCCCTGACCTTATCTTCTCAGATAAGTCGCTGGGCAGTATATGAGATCCTTCCGATAGTATCACAGCTCTCTCTATCTCATGCTCTAATTCCCGTATATTGCCTGGCCAGTCATACTCTAAGAAATATTTTATTGTATCCGGTACTATATTTTTGATGGATTTTTTATCATTTTTATCGGTATATAACCTCAGAAAATATTCTGCTAAGACCGGAATATCGTCTTTTCTCTCTTTTAATGGCGGAATCGGAATGTCTATGACGCAGATCCTATAAAAGAGGTCTCTTCTAAAGGCGCCTCTCTCTACCTCTTTTTCGAGATTTTTATTTGTTGCAGCGATTATTCTTACATCTACATTTATATCATTTGTTGAGCCGACTCTCTTTATGGCCCCTTCCTGCAAGACCCTTAAGAGCTTGGATTGCAGGCCTGGTGAAATCTCACTTACTTCATCTAAAAAGAATGTTCCTTTATCGGCTGCTTCAAATAGGCCTTTCTTCTCTGCGATTGCTCCGGTAAATGAGCCTTTGATGTGGCCGAATAGTTCTGATTCAAGCAGTGTCTCAGTCAGGGCTGAGCAGTTGACAGCTATGAAAGGAGCGTTCCTTCTCTTAGAGTGATAATGAAGCGCTTTAGCGATGAGCTCTTTGCCTGTTCCTGTCTCACCCCTTACTAAGATTGTGCTATTTGTATTTACAACCTTCTCCATAATCCTATAGCTCTCTTTCATCTGACTGTTTGTGCCTATTATCTCTGGAAATGGATTCTGATATTCTTCCATATTTAACCCCTCCTTAACTTTGTAGACAATATTTTAAGTTCCTCTCTGTATTTAGCTACTGTTCTTCTTGCAACATTGACCCCGTCTTCTTTTAATAGCTGTACGATTTTATTATCACTAAGAGGTTTTTTGGAATCTTCTGCTACGACTACGTCCTTTATCTTCTCTTTAATAAGTTCACTTGAAATACCTTTCACATTGCTTGAGAAGAAATCTCTCAGTTCAAATATCCCAGAAGGTGTATCGATATATTTACCGTTTACGGTTCTTGAGATTGTAGATTCATCTAATCCGGTGTTATCTGAAACTCTATTTAGAGTTAAGGGTTTAAGTCCGGCCTTGCCCTTCTTAAAGAAATCTTTCTGGTAATTTATGATAAAATCAGTAATTTTGATTATAGTGTTGCCTCTCTGTTCCATTGCCTGGATAAGCTCTTTTGTGGTTTTAAGTTTCTCTTTTAAATATTTTTTAGTCTCCTGCGGGGTTAGAGGGTCTTTTAATATTTTAAGGTACTGTTTATTTATCCTTATTTTGGGAATATCTCTCTTGTTAATTTTAAGATTATATTTGCCGTCCGGTGTTATATCCAGAAATAGTTCCGGTATTGCATAGCTGGGGAATATACTGCTGTAGTTTCTGCCTGGTTTTGGATCCAGGCTCTTCAATATCTGGAGAAACTCTTCCATTTTCTTATCGGTTATCTGGAGTTCTCTCTCTATTCTTTTGTAATTATGCGTAGCAAGTTCCTCTAAGAATCTTTCTATTATCTCTTGGAATATTTTTTCTTTTAACCCTTTTCTTGCAAGCTGTATGGTCAGACACTCTTTTATATCTCTGGCTCCGATTCCGGCAGGTTCAAAATCCTGAACTATTTTTAAAACTTTCTCGCATTTTCTATTTGAGACTTTTAATTTCTCAGCTATCTCAGGCAGGGTTATTTCAAGATATCCATTGGAGTTCAAATTGCCTATCATCTCTTCGCCTATTAAAAGCTCCTCAATGGTCATCTTCTGTATATGGAGCTGTTTTAAGAGATGCTCCTGAAGTGTTTCAGGTTTTGTAACTAAACTTTCAAGGTACTCTCTTTTTTTAATGTCTTCCTGGCCAAACTTTTCAGACCTCTTCTCCCAGATATTATCTTCTTGGAATTCAAATTTCTCTTCATCCGGGATGTCGGGATCTTTCTCTTCTTCGATCTCAAGAAGCGGGTTCTCTTCGAACTCTTCTTCCAGTTTTTCTTTGAGTTCTGTGATTGGTACCTGGAGAAGGTTTAGGAGCTGCCAAAACTGAGGCAAGAGCTTAAGTTTTAGCGCCAGGTGCTGTTCAAGACGGGGAATCAATCTTTCCATAATCTTTTGGGCTTAAAACATATCCTCTTTAGAATCTCCAGGCTCTTCTTTGAGGAAATCTTCATTATTATCCTCTATTGCCACAAGTGTCAGAGGATTCTTCCTTATTATCTCTGATGAAGTATTGCATTGGGGACAGGAGATTGTCTCCCCGATCTCAGGTGTAAAATCAAGAAGTATCTCTTCACCGCAAGCAGGACATACTGCAGTGAGCTCTTCCATTCTTATTTCTCCTTTTATCTGGTTGTTTTGTTCTTTTAAATCTCACTTAGTTTAACATAAAAACAGAGGGCTTCAAATAAAAATTAGTAGAGGTTTATTTAAATCAAGGGGAAATAGTTGAAATCTTAGGGTTGCCGCTTCTGATTCTCTTTACAAAATTCTAAATTGGTCTATAATTAATGCACTATGCATAACCTTAAGAGGTTAATTTTAAAAAAAGATGCGCTAATTTCAATTATAGGACTCGGTTACGTAGGTTTGCCTTTAGCTGTTGAGTTTGCAAAGAAAGGATATAGGGTTTGCGGAATAGATATAGATAGAGAGAGAGTCAAGAGTGTGAATAGAGGTAAGTCTTATTTAGTGGATGTAGATGATAAGATTCTCCAAACTTTAGTTAAAGAGAGGAGTTTAAGAGCCGGGACAAGCTATAGCACTATTGCTAAGTCCGATGCTGTTATTATATCTGTGCCTACCCCTTTAAGGAAGACCCAGGAGCCTGATATATCTTATGTTATAGCTGCTGTTAAGGAACTTAAAAGATATCTTAAGAAGAATACCATAGTTGTCTTAGAGAGCACAACTTACCCTGGAACAACGGAGGAGATAATATTACCTCTGCTCTCCGGCGGCGGTTTTAAGGTGGGGCGTGATTTCTACCTGGCTTTTTCACCCGAGAGGATAGACCCTGCAAATAAGAGATATAATACGAAGAATATTCCCAAGGTTGTAGGGGGCTGCACCAAGAGCTGTCTTAGTGTTAGTAAATTGTTGTATTCTCAAGTTGTAAAGGAGGTTGTAGCCGTATCTTCTCCCAGAGTTGCTGAGATGGTTAAACTCCTGGAGAACTCTTTTAGGGCTGTAAATATAGCTCTGGCTAATGAAATGGCTTTAATATGCGATAGAATAGATATAGATGTCTGGGAGGTTATAAAGGCAGCAGAGAGCAAGCCTTTTGGTTTTATGCCTTTCTATCCCGGGCCTGGTATCGGAGGCCATTGCATACCGGCAGATCCGATGTACCTTGCCTGGAAATCACGGCTCTCTGGGTATGAGCCGGACCTTATTCGCACAGCCCATAAGATAAATTCCAGCATGCCTCAGCATATCCTAAAGTTAGTAAGAGATGCGCTTAAGGAGAGAAAGACAGCTTTAAACTTTATTAAGGTTCTAATTGTAGGTGTAAGTTATAAAGCAGATGTTAATGATACAAGGGAGTCGCCTGCTATAGAGATAATGCGGTTACTCAATAAGAGCAAGGTTAAGATTGAATTTTATGATCCATTAGTAAAAGAGTTAAACTTAAAGGGCAAAAAGTATAAGTCTATTGATTTAAATACGAAAAAAGTAGTAGAGCAAGACGTAGTAATTATTGCTGCGGCCCACAGCGTGATAGATTACAATATTTTCAAGAAGGCAGCTCTTCTTATAGATACAAGGGGAGTGATAAAGTGGAAAGGTAAAAACCTGATTAGGATATAAAATGGCAAACTGGATGGTTACAGGCGGTGCTGGATTTATAGGTTCTAATATCGTAGAGGAGCTTTTAAAGAGGGGGGAGAGTGTTAAGATATTTGATAATTTCTCTACTGGCAGAAGAGAGAATCTCGTTTTCTCCGGCGAGAATCTTTCTGGTTTTGGAGTTATAGAGGGGGATATTAGAGATATGGATTTACTTAAGGAATCTTTTAAGGATATAGATTATGTATTACATCAGGCAGCTCTGCGCTCAGTACCTAAATCTTTTCATAATCCGGGAGATTATGACGAAGTCAATGTTAAAGGTACGATGAATGTTTTAATTGCAGCTAAAGAAGCTGATATTAAGCGCGTTGTCTATGCGTCTTCAAGTTCTGTCTATGGGGAGAGAGAAGATCTGCCTGAAGAAGAGAGTGACTTGCCTAATCCGCTCTCTATCTATGCCGCTGCAAAGCTTAACGGAGAGTATTACTGTAATGTCTTCTCAAAGCTTTATGGAGTCCAGACTATAGTTT
Source organism: Candidatus Kaelpia imicola (assembly GCA_030765505.1). NCBI lineage: Bacteria > Pseudomonadati > Candidatus Omnitrophota > Candidatus Kaelpia > Candidatus Kaelpia imicola. The sequence continues at coordinate 59,263 of JAVCCL010000032.1, forward strand.
TAAGGTATTTTAACGTTTTTGGACCTAAACAGTCGCTGGAAAATAAATATGCGGTTGTAGTCCCTAAGTTTATCAACTCTTTTATCAAAAAAGAACCACCTCCTATATACGGCGATGGGCTTCAAAGCAGAGATTTCACTTATATAACAAATGTTGTTAATGCAAATATTCTTGCAGCAACTGAGAAAGATGCTAGCGGTATATTTAACATTGCCGGAGGTAGAGCCAATACAGTCTTGGAGTTATTTAAGATCATAAAAGATTATTTTAAAATCGAATTAGAACCTAAGTTTGAATCTCCGCGAGTTGGAGATGTCAAACATACCCTTGCAGATATAACAAGGGCAAGGAGCATTCTGGGGTATAGAGCAGAGGTTGATTTCAAAGAGGGTGTCAGGAGAACCATAGAATGGTTTAAGGAGAATACTATATGAAAAGGGCTGTTGTTACCGGAGGTTGCGGTTTTTTAGGGTCTTATCTGTGTCAAAGGTTGATTGAAGATGGGTTTGAAGTTGTGGCTATAGATAATCTTATTACCGGAGATTTGAAAAACATAGAGCAGATAAACTCTGATTCTATTTTTGAACATATAAACTACGATGTCTCTAAGTATATAGATATTCCAGGTGAAGTTGATTGGGTATTCCATTTTGCTTCTCCCGCATCTCCGACAGATTATTTGAATTACCCTATTCAGACTCTCAAGGCCGGTGCGTTGGGTACCCACAATACTTTAGGTCTGGCTAAAGCCAAGGGTGCAAAATATATGCTTGCTTCAACTTCAGAGGTTTATGGCGACCCGCTCCTAAATCCCCAGCCTGAAGATTACTGGGGTAATGTGAATCCGATTGGGCCTAGAGGGGTATATGATGAGGCCAAAAGGTTTGCCGAGTCTATGGTTATGGCCTATAGAAGAGTGCATAATATAGATACTAGGATTATCAGAATATTTAATACTTATGGCCCTAAGATGAGATATGATGACGGTAGAGTAGTACCTAATTTTATAACTCAGGCATTAAGAGGAGAAGACCTGAGTATCTTTGGCGATGGGACTCAGACCCGGTCGTTCTGTTATGTGGATGATCTGATAAAAGGTATTTTGGCTCTTATGAGAGTCAAGGAACATGAACCTGTTAATCTGGGAAATTCTCGGGAGTTAAAGGTAGTAGAATTAGCCGGTATTATATTGGATATTACAAAGAGTAAAAGTAAGAAGAGGTTTCTATCTCTTCCTCAAGATGATCCTAAATTAAGAAGGCCTGATATAACTAAAGCAAAAAGGCTGCTTGATTGGAAAGCAGAGATATCTTTAGAGCAAGGGCTTGCTAAAACCATAGAGTACTTTAAAGAAAGATTGTCACTTGATTAACAAAATTAAAGTGGTATTCAAAAAACAACAGCTTTATTCCCAGGCGACAATTCTATTCTTAGCTGCCTCTGTAGGTAACTTCTTTAGTCTGTTGTATCACCTTTTTATGGTTCGGGCGCTTAGCCCTCAAGATTACGGTGTTATGAGCACTCTTTTTGCCTGTATCATGTTTTTTGCTATGCCTACAGGAAATCTTCAAATTACGCTTACTCGTTTTGTAGCACGCTATCATGGTATGGGCTCTAAATCGGCAATAGTAAGATTACTTAAGGGTATCTCAGGAAGAATATTTATTTTAGGTGCCATTATTGCAGCAGTAATATTTGTGGGTGCAAGATCTATAGCCGGCTATCTGCATATAGATAATCTTATGCCTGTCTACAGTATGGCAGGTGTGGTTATGGCTAGCCTATTGCTGCCGGTTACTATGGCAGGTTTACAAGGTCTGCAGCATTTTCTCTCTTTAGGTTTGAGTATGATCTGCATGAATGTAGGGAAACTTATATTGGCTGTTGCTTTTGTTTTGTTAGGTTTCGGCGTAACAGGGGCTTTAAACTCTTTGACTGCAGGAGTTCTGATTGGTGCTGTTATTGCTTTTGCGATTCTAAAGAGTTCTATCAGAAAGATAGATTTTGAAAAAGATACCAATGTAGATGTGAGTTTCAAAGAGATATACCTCTATATTTTACCTGTCAGTCTTGCAATGTTATCTTTTGTGATGTTGACTCATTTAGACCTTATTCTCGTTAAACATTTCTTTACCCCTCTTGAAGCGGGATATTACTCTATAGCTCAGATGATAGGTAAGATGGTGCTCTTTCTTCCGGCTGCGATATGCATGGTGATGCTGCCAAAGGTTGCTAACTCTCATGCTAAAGAAGAAGAGACGATACACCATCTTAAGCACTCTACTCTTTATATAGTAGTACTTGTTATCTTTGCAGCCTCTGTGATTATAATATTCCCGGAACTTATGGTAAAATTGTTTACAGGTAAGGTCTATCCTCAATGCTACAACCTGGTGAGGCTATTCGCTGTAAGTATGGGGTTTTTTGCCATATGTTTTAATTTTCTGCTCTATTATCTGTCTTTAAACAGGATAAAGTTTATGATTCCCTTCCTCATTGTGCTGGTCTTAGAGGCAGGTTTAATATATTTCTGGCATAATAGCCTTAGTCAGATATTGGGTATTGTCATAGCTGCTGCTTTTGTACTCTTTTTAGCAAACGTAGTAATAATTAAGAAAAATTTCACTTAATTAAGTTGACTTGAAATAACTTTTCGAGTAAGTTATTAATACTTAAGCAGAAATAAGGAGGTGTTTAGATGGTAAAGTACGTTGTGTTGATTTTAGGAGTTCTTTTTGTTGTATTGGGTATTGTAGGAGCAGTTGCTTGGTGGCCGAATTTTCTTATAGTGTTAAAAGGCGGAGGTTGTCCTTTTCTGGCTTTCATTGGTGCTATTATGGCAATAGCTGCAGTAGGTGAAATTAGAGATGCTATAGCTAGAAAGAAAGAGGAGAAGAAAGAGCCTCAAGAAGAACCAAAGCCAGAACCAGCTGTATCTCAAGAAGTGACAGAGCAGCAGGAAGCACCCCAAGAAGAGCCCAAGCAAGAATAGATTAGTTAAGTTATGTTTTAGCAGGGGGGTAATTTAGGCCCCCCTTTTTCTATTTTTATATTATGAGAGTAGTAATTGAACATATAAATGGTCTTTATCAATTTTTAGATGATGAAGAGATTTATCTGGTGGGTGGATTTTTACGGGATCTAATCTTAGGCAGAAAAAGAGATTCTCTTGATTTTGATTTTGCCTCCTCAGGCGATGTTGGGTCAATATCTAAAAAGTTTGCAGAGAGTATAGGCGGGAGCTGGGTCAGTCTGGATGATTTTAACCGTATCTATAGGGTGGTAATAAGAGAAGAGTCTATTATTCAATATGATTTCTCTGCCTTAAGGGGAGAGAGCATAGAAGAAGATCTAAAGAGCAGAGATTATACAATAAATGCTCTAGGGCTTAAGGTAGAAAAAAAAGGTTTAGATACTGAAAATTTAATAGACCCTTGCGGGGGCTTGAATGACCTGAGTAAAGAAATAGTTCGAGTTATCTCTGAAGATAATCTGCTCTCCGACCCTCTAAGGATTTTGAGAAGGGTGAGCATTGCTAGTTATCTCGACTTTACCATTGAACCCTCAAGCTATGAATTACTAAAGAAACATTCAGGTCTTATTAAGAGTATTGCCGGGGAACGAATAAGCTTTGAGCTTTTTAGACTCTTTCAGGGCAGCTCTTCTTATAAGTATGTTCAGATATTGCATCAGCTGGGTATCTTAAGCATTATATTGCCAGGTTGGGCAGGGCTCTCTATCCCGGATCCCGGTCCTTATCATCATCTTCCGGTAGATTTTCACTCTATAGAGAGCTTAAAACAGCTTGAGTCTTTACTTGAAGATTTGGCTGATAATTTAAGAGTCCAAGACTACTTAAATGAAAAGATAAGAGAGAACCGAAGAAGAGTTGATATCTTAAAGCTTGCAGCCTTGTTACATGATATCGGTAAAGGCTCTGCCTATTTTGTAGATAGTGATGGTAAGATAAAATTTACTGGTCATGATAAACTGGGCAGAGAGATGATTGATGATCTAGCTCTTGAGCTTAAGCTTTCCAAGAGAGAATCTACAATGATATCCGATATGGTCTATTATCATCTAAGGCCGGGTTGTCTTATTGAGTGTATCCATTCTAAAAAGGCGAAGTTCAGGTATTTTAGAGATACTGATTCTGAGGCTGTCTCAATCATGCTTCTATCTGTAGCAGATAAGAGTGCTACCCGGGGAGAGTTATCCGATTTAAATGATATAGCTAATCATAGAGAAGTTTTACTGGATTTAATTGAAGAATATTTTAATAAGAGCGAGGAGATAATACCGCCTAAACTAATAAACGGAAATGATATAATAGAGATCTTAAAAATAGAGCCATCTAGAAAGGTAGGCCAGATTTTAAAAGAGATTCAGGAGAGACAGGCATTGGGTGAAATTAAAACTCGTGAAGATGCAATGAAATACATAAGTCATATAAAGTCTTAAATTTGACACATATTTAGAAATGCGGTATTTTTAAGGTAAGGGGGCAAAAATCTATTATAAAGAAGCGCAGTCTATTTGTTATATTTTTCTTACTTTTGTCTGTTGTCTCATCTGGCAAATTTCAGGATATTTCGCTGAATTGTTTCAGAAGAGTAAGAGTGGGCGGTAATATTAATTTTTATCAAACAGTCCAAGATATCTTGATGGATTTAGAAGAAAGGATTACACATGTGGACAAGGTAATTGTATTTGATGAACTTCGCTGTGGGCCTCATGGCAGTATTTCCTGGAAGAGATTGCGAAATATGTTTACTGATGAAAATAGAGTGATATCTGTAACTGATGTACCTGTGGATGAGAATGGAATTATTAACTATAGTACGAACAGCATTTTGGGGTAACGCTTCTCGGTCAATTTCGAATACGTCTGGGTGAAAAATATGCTAATAAAAAGGCAACGGTATTGTTTTCTAAGGATAAAGATAATAGTATGACAGCGTTGCGAGTTGAAATAGATGGTGAAGTTATTATTAATGAGGCGATGGTTTCATATCTTGTGAACAAAAATGGAGTCGAGCTTTGTGCTCCATCGTGTAACAATAATGTATTTGGGGTAGAACCTTTTCAGGATTACTTTTACTTTAGGTCTATAAGTCCGGAAGGTGATAATGCGGAGTATAATACGTTGTATATTGTAAATCAGCGCCTTTCTCCTAAAGGGGGATTCATTCTTTTCAGCAAAACTCAAGAGACAATACTTTCAGATGAATTTGCCAAATCTCCTGTGTATTGTTTTTATGGTTTTTTACAAGAAGGTAAGGCGTTAAGCTACTCTCTAGAATTAGTTGAAGGCCCTGAGTTGTAATTTTACCAATCCTTATCCTGTTTTGTACCTGTACTTGCAATTTATTTATATTCCTTTTACAATTGATGGCATGGAGAGGTGTGAGAGCGGCCGAATCAAAACGACTGGAAATCGTTTGACCTAAGAAATTAGGTCCCTGGGTTCAAATCCCAGCCTCTCCGCCATTAATCCTTCCTAAATCTATATTCTTCCTTAGTTTGTATTCGATATATCTATATGGTATAAATATATAAAAGGGTGGCTTGGTAGATAAAATGAAGAGAATTTCAATTATTAAAATTGTTTTAATATTTTTAGCGTTTGGTCTATTTATTCCAAATATTTCTTTTGCTAGAAGAACTAAGAATGCAGATAATATAGCAGTTTCTTTGCATCAAATACTTGTAGGAATTGGATATGAGCAAGAAGCAGGTGAAATCAATGCTTTAATATTAGAAATTTTCCCTGATTTTGGGGATCTTAAAGCCTTATCTCCTCAGGCAAAGATTGTAGCTTTAGCTGATATAATAAAACAAAATATATCTGCACATAGCTGGAGTGAAGGAGAAGATTTATTATATTTTGAATTATCAGACGTGCTTAATAGTAGAAAATCCATTTGCTTTGGTTATGCCGAGCTTTTTTACGTTTTAGGTAAAACGCTAGGGCTAGATGTGGAGGTAATTCCAATTTATCCAGGACACGGAGCCAATCTGATTAAATTAGATAGTGGTCATGTGGTTTTAGATTTAGCTAATGAGTTAGTTTCTAATTATTATCAGAGTCAGGTTTTTAACTGGGATGAAAATTATCAAAGAGAAGGAAGTATATGGTGTTTAAAAGAAGGGAGTAATTTGCCTCAAATATATAAAATTGTTCAAAGGGTAAACGAGCAGGGGATAATTGAAGGTAGATACTATAATCGTGGTTGGATGTTAGAACAGGCGGGACGCACTAATGAGGCAGTCGAGTGTTATGGTAGAGCAACGGGAGTGGCTCAAGCTTGGAGCAACATTGGTTTAATTTTATCTAATCAAGGGCAATACAATGAGGCAATTCGATATTTTGACAGAGCGATAGAGTTAAACCCATATTTAGCCGAGACTTTTTACAATCGCGCTTCTACTAAAATTGTTCTAGGATTACACAGTGAGGCAGTTGATGATTGCGATATAGCGATAGGTTTTAATTCAAACCTAGCCCAAGCGTGGTTTAATCGCGGGACTGCTTTGGCCTTTCTAAAGCAATATGATGAAGCAAAAGAAAGTTTTAGAGAAGCAATAAAATTAACACCAGATCCATCAATTTTATCGGAAGCTTTTTATAATCTTGGTCTGGTTCATATTAACTTAGGGATCATTAATAAAGCGCTTGAATATTTTACATATTCAGCTCAACATAACCAAAATAATGCTGAGGCATGGTTTCATGTTGGATATTGCAAATTCCAATTAGGACAATCACAGGAAGGAATTGAAGCTGTCAGAAAAGCGATTAAACTAGACCCTAGCATGAAGGATCGTCTTCCGCCTGAAGTTCAAAGATTACTATAAGTAAAAATAAGTGAATTTATCTAAAAACAATTTTCTCTTGGTAAAATACTCTTGTGCCCAAACTGTGCCCATCTTACATCAAAACAAACGTATGCAAACGTAGGCAAACGTAACCATTCGCACTCGATAAGTCCTTCATAAAGCAGTGGTTTATAACATATATGTTGATATATAAGGAGTTAAGGGATTTAATCTAATAGAATCCCAGCCTCTCCGCCATTAATCCTTCCTAAATCTATATTACCCCTCAATTTGTATCGTATATATCTATATGGTATAAATATATAAAAGGATGGCTTGGGCATAAAATGAAGAGAATTTCAATTATTAGAATTATTTTGATATTTTTAGCGCTTGGTCTATTTATTCCAAATATTTCTTTTGCCAGAAGGGTGAGGGAAGTATTAACTCAAGTTGATAATTTTGGGACAGTTACTTATTATGAAAGTTATAATGGTAATTTTCGTCCATTAAAAATAGTTGATAAATTAGGTCATGTTTTAGATGAATATTATTATAGAGGTTCTGAATTAGATAGAGTTATAACAACAAATTTAGAGACAGGAGAAAAGTTAGAATTACGAATAAAAAAAGTAGAAGGTAGGCCTGGATTACAAGCTGATATATACATTGAACAAAAATATGTGGGATTTCGAGAGTGGGAAATTAATGAAGGATGGATAATATTGGGAGATATTACTATAGATGAAGGGATGCGCAAAAATGGTATTGGCTTAACGGTTTCAAATTGGATTGTTGCTTACTCAAATATGGTTGAAGGTGTTACCAAAGCAACCACATTGTCTCAAAATCCTCTGATAATTTCTATTATGCAGCGTGTCACTAAGTTAGAGACAGTTAGTTATGCTCAAGCTGCTCTTTTGGGTATTAGAAGTCTAGGAACCAATTTAAGCAATACAGATCTTATTAAAAGTATAGAGTCTTTTTCTATTGGCAATGCTGACAATCTAAGGTTTGGTGTTGATATGTATAGGGTGATATTTGATGATAGCAAAGTTTTTTCTTCAAATTATCCATCGTTGCCAGTAGGAACAGAATTGGATAATTTTGAAGTTCTTGGTGATTGGATAGTTAAGTTGGATGGAGTTGTTATAGGCCAGATTAAATCTTTTTGTTCCTTTCTGTGTTTAGGTGGAGAGATAAATCCAATTCACGTTTTCATAGACGAAGAAGGTAAAGTGGTTCAGTATTAAATAGATTAAATTGTCAATTGATAGCTCTGCAATATGAACGATAATAGAGAGTTTTATTTCTGTGCCCAAACTGTGCCCATCTTACATCGAAACATCCGTAGGCAAACGTAAGCAAACGTAACAATCCGCACTCAGTAAATCCTTTACAAATAAGAGGTTTATAGTATAGTTTATTGATGTATAAGGAGTTAAGGGATTTAGCCTAACAGAATCCCAGCCTCTCCGCTAGTTAATTTTGGCTTCAAATTAGAAGTTCCACCTCTTTTAGTAATGTAGAATATGTTTAAAAGAATACTTAAAACAGTTTACTGTAATGCATCTTTAAGCCAAAAACGAAAATTTATAAAATGTTACAAATATTTTAAGAAAGGGTGGATTATAAAAAATATTCTTTCTTCATTAGTTAGACGTTTCTTTATAATACGCAAAATTAAAAATTTTGCTCTCTTCGAACAAATGTTTTATTCCCAAAATGGAGAGGATGGCATAATAAAAGCAATATTTGGTAAAATAGGATCAACTAATAAATTTTGTGTAGAGTTTGGCATTCATCCAATGGAGGGTAATACCATTTACCTACAAAAAAAAGGGTGGAATTGTTTATGGATGGATTAAAATGGTGATGGAAAAGTTATTAGAAAAGAATATATAACTGTAGAGAATATTAATCAGTTATTAGTAAATTACAATGTTCCTAAAGAATTTGACTTGCTTTCTATCGATATAGATTTCAATGATTATTGGATTTGGAAGGCAATCAGGGGATACTCCCCAAGAGTTGTAGTTATTGAATATAATTCCTCTATTCCTCCAGCAGAAAGTAAGACTATAGAGTATGATCAAAATGCCCATTGGGATGGCACTAATTATTTTGGAGCGAGTTTATTAGCATTAACAAAACTTAGTAAATCAAAAGGGTATACTTTAGTGGCATGTGATAAAAAAGGAACCAACGCTTTTTTTGTAAAAACTGATTTGATTAAGAATAATTTCAAAGTTAAAGAAGTTAAAAAGATTTACAACCCACCCAAATATGGCAAAAAAGTCAATGGCAAATACATTGGGCACCCTCCAAGTAATAAATCAATGAGTTCTATTTTAATTAGTATTTCTTATGCTGCCTCTCTGTATCATGCTGTGTCTACGACTTTGTTTTCGACATTTTTGCAGGCTCCATCCAAAAATTACTTCACTTTATTCCGCAAAATTTGTTTAATCATATGCGTTAAAAAGAATTTATTGCTCAGTTTGATGAAATCAAACAATCTCGTAGAATAGGATTAAAAAAGCTTTAAATCGTCAGAAACAATAGACCGATAGGTAATAACTGACGTGCGGAGATTTTAGTCACTACTATTGTGTCTTACCTTTACTTTTTTGTATAGTATACGATATCTAAACGGTAAGAGAGTGTTTATAGATAATGTGAGAAAATTACTCATTTTAGCATTTGTTATGCTTTTATTATAATAAAGATAGCCTTGTAAGTATTTCTTGCAGGACGAGAAAGCGTTAAGCGATACAAATTTTCTAAAATGATAATTTGTTTTCGGGTATTACTGTTCCATCCATTCTTTTGAATCAAAGGATCTAAATGTAGCGGAGAGAAGAAGAGAATTAATAAGTCTCTTTGATAATTGTTTAAATAAAGAAGAGATAGATTTTCTAATTACAGGTTCTATAAAATCAATTATGTTAGCTTCTCGCTAATAAGCCATATCCCTCAGTTAGTCAAGCTGTACCTATATTAGGTATACTACCTTAGGATATTTTTATAATTTAATCTTATATGCATATATCCAGTAGACTCTTTACAAAGAAATATTTCATAGTATAGTTTATTAATGCGTATATGTTGTGGGTGTTAATCAAATAGTTATTATTGGTATTGATTGTATGGAGGTAATTGTTTAAAGAATTATTATGAAGAGTAATTTTAAATATATCTATGGTCCGGTCTCTTCCTGGAGATTGGGTTCTTCTTTGGGTATTGACCCTATATCGGGAGAGAATAAAATATGCAGCTTTGACTGCGTATATTGTCAAATAAAAGAGCTGAGTCTATTAAGCATGGAGAGAAAGATTTTTGTAGAGACTGAATTGATTGTTAATGAACTTCAGGCTCTACCTTCAGGTTTAGATATTGACTACGTTACTCTCTCAGGTAGGGGCGAGCCTACTCTGGCTTTAAACATTAAGGATATAACTATCGCTGCAAAGAGTATCTTAGGTCATCCAGTTGCTCTTCTTACTAACTCTACTATGCTTTTAAGAGAAGATGTTAGAGATGATATTTTAGATATTGATTTTGTAATAGCCAAGGTAGATGCTTGTAGCGATGAACATTTAAGGGTTATCAACAGGCCTCATGAAGATTTAGATTTTTTAAGCATATTAGATGGAATTAAGAAGTTCAAAGCTAATTATAAAGGAAAATTTGGAATCCAGATTATGTTTTTAGAGTCAAATAAATTTGAGGCAGAAGGTATTGCAAGAATTGCATCAGAATTAAATCCAGATGAAGTGCAGCTTAATACTCCCTTGCGTGATTCTAAAGTCAAAGCTCTTTCGAAAGACGATATGGATAAAATAAAGGATTGCTTTAAGGGTTTCAATGCTATTTCGGTTTATGATAGAGAGAAGAAAAAAGTAGAATCAATAAGTAAAAAAGATACAATGAGAAGAAGGGGAAAGGATTATGATAATTGATATAACTGATCTAAAATCCAAAGAGAGCGGTGTGATTATTGAGATAAAAGGCGGCTGTGGTCTTATTGACCGCCTTCAGAGCATGGGCATAAGAATCGGTAAGAGAGTCATTAAGGTTAGTTCTCATTTCTGGAGAGGCCCGCAGACTATCGAGATTGATAATTTTAAAGTTGCTATCGGTCATGGTATGGCTAAGAAGATTAGGGTAGATACAGGTAAATGAAAAATATTCTGTTAGTTGGAAATCCCAATGTAGGTAAGAGTGCGATATTCTCTCGTCTTACCGGGGCAAGGGTTGTTATATCTAACTTTTCTGGCTCAACCGTTGAATATACAAAGGGTCGAAGTAAGATCTTCGGAGATATTGTAGATGTAATAGATGTTCCAGGTACATATAGTTTGAAACCCAATTGTTGCGCTGAAGAGGTTGCAGTTAAGATGATTGATGAGGGTGATATTGTTATCAATGTAGTTGATGCAACGAATTTGGAAAGAAACCTCTATCTCACCCTAGAATTAATCGAAAGAGGTCTGCCTGTTATAGTTGCGTTAAATATTTGGGATGAGACAAAGCATCGTGGGATTAGTATAGATATCAAGAGATTAGAAGAGCTGTTAGGAGTACCTGTTGTAAGTACTTGCGGTTTAACGGGGGAAGGTATAAGAGAAATAGCATCAAAGATGAAAGATTTAAAGCCAAAACAGAAAGAGGATGTTTCTGATCAGCAGCGTTGGATAGAGATAGGCAGTATTACTCAAGAGGTACAGAGACTTTGCCACAGGCACCATACATTTCTTGAGATATTAGAAGGATTGAGCATTAGACCGGTTAGCGGTCTGATCATAGGATTAATTATTATGGTAGCCTCTTTCTTTGTAGTAAGGGTTATAGGCGAAGGTGTTATCAACCATCTATTGGATCCGCTATTTGAAAATTACTGGCTTCCCGTAATGAACAGTCTAAGCACTGTTCTCTCTAAGTTTAGCTTTTTGCATTATGTGATCATAGGCAAGTTGATTAATGGAGGGATAGACTTTGGGCTCTCATTCGGGCTTTTGACTACAGGACTCTATGTGCCCATTGTAATGGTGGCTCCTTATATCTTAAGCTTCTATTTTGTTCTAGGGCTCATGGAAGATTTTGGGTATCTGCCTCGTCTTGCTGTTTTAGTTGACAATGTAATGCATAAATTAGGATTACACGGCTATGCTGCTGTTGGGATGATCTTAGGTTTAGGTTGCAATGTCTCTGGTGCTTTATCAGTACGATTACTTGAAAGCAGGAGGGAGAAGTTTATTGCTTCAACGCTTCTTAGTATTGCGGTACCCTGCATGGCTCAGATCGCTGTTATAGCCGGGTTGTTAGGGGCTAGGAGCGGTAGGGCGGTAATGATTGTATTTTTAACCCTTCTCTTGCTATGGTTCATTATAGGATATATTTTAAATAAGGTTTTAAGAGGAGAGAGTGCTCCTTTGATTCTTGAGATTCCTCCATACAGGAGACCTCATTTTAGGGCTGTTTTAAAGAAGCTTTGGATGCGGATATCGAGTTTTTTTATTACTGCGATACCCTATGTTTTGTTAGGTGTTCTCTTGGTTAATATGCTCTATGCTTTTGGAATTGTAGATTTCTTTGCTCACATTTTTTCACCGGTACTTAAAAACATCTGGGGTTTGCCGCCTGAGGCAATATCGGCATTATTGATTGGGTTTTTAAGAAAAGATGTTGCTGTGGGTATGTTGGGGCCAATGGGTTTAACATTGAAACAGCTTACTGTAGGTTGTGTTATTCTTGCCATATACTTTCCCTGTTTTGCTACTTTCATAGTCTTATTTAGAGAGCTGGGGTTAAGAGATATGCTAAAGGCGGCTTTTATTATGGTAGGAGTGGCGCTTATGGTTGGAGGAATACTTAACTTTATACTCTAACTATGAAATTTGAAGAACTGGATAAAGATAGGAAGATTCTTAACTTAGAGGCTGAGGCCATGGTTCAAGAGGTTAAAGATTCTTTTCATAAATTAGCAAAAGAGACCCATCCGGATGTTGCTAAAGATAAAAACAAGGAGAAAGCGATAGAGAGGTTCAGGGAGATATCATGGGCATATGAAGTTATTATGAATTATCTATTCCATTATAAATTCTCTTTCAAGGAAGAGGATTTTAATAAGAAACATTTAGACTTAAACAGAGGAATAAAAGACCACATGAACAGGTTCTTTGATAATTGGCTAGGAGATTTATCTATTTGACTTTTAAACCCTTATTATTTAGAATTCTTGCTATGAAAAACTTCAAGGTTCTTATCGTACTTATAGTCTTTTTCAGCTTCTTAAACAATGCGTTTTCTTTTTGGATCTGGACCCCTGAGACAGGTAAATGGATAAACCCTGATAGTTATGTTCGGGATACACCTGAGGAACAGTTTAATCTGGGTTATAAGAAATTTCAGGAGGAAGATTTTAAAGGAGCTATTGAGGCTTTTAAAAAACTCGTCAAATATTATGAAAAGTCAAAATATGCTCCGGAAGCACAGTTCTACATTGGCCAGGCTTACGAGAGGCTGGGCAAATATTATTCGGCATTTAAATCATATCAGAAGATCATAGACACCTATCCTTATACCTCAAGAGTAGATGAGGTTATATCTCTGGAATACAAGATAGCCAATCTCTATTTTGTGAGAGATAATGAAGATAGGAATTTAATAGAGAGGGTATCTTTCTTGGATGATAACTCGAAAGCTATTGAGATATTTAAAAAAGTAGTCGATAATTCTCCTTACGGAGAGTATGCGCCTTTGGCTCAGTTTAAATTAGGCCTGGTGTATAAACGAATAGGCGATTACCCCGGAGCAGAAGAAGCTTTTAAAAATCTTATTACAGGTTATCCGGGTTCTGAGCTGGCGGATGATGCAGTGATACAGCTTGCAGAGGTTGCATCAGAGAAAGAAGCCAAGGTAGATTATTCTCAGGAAGGGACAGAGATTGCAATCAAGAGACTAGAAGAGATGTCTCAAATTGGTGATATGCCTGAAGAAGGTGATAGGATATTAATAAGGTTAAAAGAGCGTAAGGCGGAGAGTCTCTATAATACAGCTAAGTTTTATGAGAAGCAAAAGTTATATGATAGTGCTGTGATATATTATGAAGAAATAGTTAAACAATATCCTAATACTGATTGGGCTGTAATAGCTGCCGGGAAGGTTGCAGCATTGAAGAAGAAGGAAAATTAATTGAAAAGATTAGCGACGTTATTATTGGCTGCTTTAATTGTCTCAGGTTGCGGTTATACTTTGAGAAGCGCTCAAGATTCACCTTATGAGACAATCTACATTCCGGTATTCTTTAATAAGATCTCTATAAATAACATCTCTTCAGATTATAAACTCTATTATCGCGGTCTAGAGATAGAGCTTGAGAATATTTTAAGAGAGAGGTTTAGATATGATGGTAATATTCTACCCGTCTCTAGTGTCCAAGATGCTGATATTGTCGTAGAAGGTGAGATATTAGACTATAACAAGAGTGCTCTAAGCTATGCTAGCAACGAGGATGTTGATGAGTATAAGATTACGGTTAGTACAAATGTCCGTCTCATAGAGAAAGAAAAAGAGCTCTGGGCTGAAAGCATGTCTGGAGAGTCAACCTATCTTACAGCAGGTGCTAATGCTAAAAGCGAGACTCAGGCTTTAAGGGATGCTCTGGGTGATCTATCCAGAAAGATTGTAGATAGAGTAGTAATTAACTGGTGAGTGCTTTTTTAATACATTCAAAAGATAGTACTCTTGCTGAGATATTTTTAGAGTCTCAGTTCAAAAGATTAAATCCCAAGAGAGTCCAAAGATATTCTTTTAAATCTATAAGTTTTGAAAATATTATAGCTGATATATTTAATTCTTCTCTTTTTGAAGATAGAACATTGTATTTTATAGATAATGCAGAAGCTCTTAAACCAAAAAATATAGCCTTCTTAAAAGAAAAAATAGATTTTACACAACTTAAAGATAGCTACATTTTTAATCTTATAAGCAAGACTTATTGGCTGCAGCTGCCTAAATGGGAGGGCATCAAGGGGTTAAAAGTTATAGAATTGCGATTTAACCCGAGCGACATAAAGCTATACCTTGAGGAATTTAGCGATAAGAAGGTTTCTCAAGAAGTCCTAAGCCATATAGTGAAGGTATATAACAAAAGCAGAGATTTTAAATCTATTCTTGATGCTGTTTCAAAAGTTGAGCTGCTTTATCCCGAGAAAGATTATATAGACTTAGGTTCTCTCAGTGAATTTCTTCAGGAGAGAGAACCGCCCGAGATAAAGTATCTTTACGAGATGGTATTGGCAAAGGACGCGAAGCGTTCTCTTGAGACAGTCTTATCTCTAAAGGAGAAAGGCTATAAAGACGAGAGAATACTTCTCTCTCTTATGCCTCGTTTTCTTGATAATGTAGATAATAGAGAGGCTGATTTTATTGTCCATCTGGAGAAGAGTTTTAAAACGGGTAAGAAAGATGCCTACTCTTTAATTTTGGATCTGATCCTGTTTTTTACACACAGAGAGATTTTTAAAATATCTGCCGGAGTTTTAAATAATGATTAAAGAGATGATAAAAGTAGGAGATAGCTTTATAGAGGCTGTTTCAATTGAATTAGATAATCATAATCTTATTGTTTTAAGAGGTAGCAGGGGTTACGTTATGTGTGGTTATCTTAGTATGGATGCAGCAGATAATTTTGGGGATGTTGCGATTAAGATAACAGGGATTAGGACAATTCAGGAAGCATTAAATACTGAAGCTGAAGAGGTTAGTAGAGAGGCTAAAAATATCGGTATCTATGAGGGCCAGAGTATTAATGAGATTCTTGAGTTAATCGTATAGGAGGTATAAGTTATGAAAAGATTAACCTTTGCCGTTACCGGTTTAGTTTTAATTTTATCTTCTTTAGGCTACGCTCAAGATAGGGTGCTTCTATTAAGAGAGGCAAAAGAACATAGGAGAGCAACCGCTGCAGTCGAGGCTTATCTAGAAGGCAATATTCTGGAAGTAAAAGTAATAGCCAGGATGGATAGGACAAAACCTAGAATATATAATGTGATAGTGATTGGTCCTAAGATTGGTCGCTTGGTACCTAAGATGCGTGAGACTCTTTATCCTACTATGGAAGACGAAGAGCCTTTTCCGACAAAAAAAAGTGGTGGTTTTATAAGGTTCTCCAGTAAAGAAGAAGCAAAGAAAACATCGGGAACGCTTACAAAAGAGCTCTTAAAATTTGAGATACCAAGCGAGAAAGTGGTAGCTGGAAAGCGTTATCAGATCTGGGTTAAGATAGAGAGCATGCAGAGAGGCGGCGATAAAGAATCATTTAAGTTTGACTTAGAGGATTTTGCCGGTTATTTCTAAAGTCTGCTTTTATAATTTTTCTCTTTTTTCTAATTTGAAAAGTAGTTAATTTTCTGTATAATATAGTTGTAGTTAATAGCTATAGTATCTTTCAATTTGCGAAGGGGGGGGGATTTTGAGGTTATACTTAAGATTTTTGATAATAATCAGTCTGTTTTTTTTATCTAATCTCAATATCAATAATTCTTTTGCCAGAAGAACAAAAACCATCCCTAATGAGAATAATCCAGACGATAAGCTTGGTTCTGATATAGATTTGGCACAACAAGAGCTTAGAGAGATAAAGCAGAGATCAGGTCTTTCTATAGAAGATTTTGCTAAGGAATTAAACATATCAGTTATGTTTATGCGTTTATACCTTGTAGGTAATATGGCTATCCCTGATGCTCGCCTTTAAGAGGCTCGAGAGAGATTTAAGCCTGGTCAGGATAGAGTGGCAGTGCTTGTAAGGCTGCAATCTGAATTTGGATTAAATAGAAAAGTACTTGCTTTAAAACTTGGTATAACAAAGTTTCATCTAAGTAAGATATTAGGCTATAAAGTTCCTGTTTCAGATGAGATATTCAATAAGTCAACTCAGCTTTATAGGCTAAATATGTTAATTAGGTTGCAGGATACATTGAGTGTTGATAATTCTGTTTTAGCTGAGGAGCTTGAAGTTAAGCTTAGTGAATTAGAAAAGATTCTTAGTGCAGAAGCAGATATAGCAGATGATATGGTTGAAAAGATAAGTCAATTGCAGCAAAAACATGCGCAGGAAAATCAGAGAGAGTTTTATTATCCCGGTTATATCTATGCCCGCTGGCTGCTTGAAGAAGCAATAAATATATTGGGTGTAGAGGAGAAAGATTTTGCCAAAAGCATAAAAACATCAGCAGAGAGTTTGACAAGGATATTACATGCCGGCAGTCCTATTGAAATCTCCTGTATAAAAAAGGCTCAGGATTTATTAAGTGATGAAGAGTTCACAAAGTATAAAGAAAGAATGGAAGAACGAATAGCTGAATTTATCAGTTCCTATTAAAATTCAGATTAAATATTTAATTTTTAGCTTGTTTAAAATAGATAAGTTTAGTATTTTAATCCCAACCTCTATGGAGTGGTCTCATCTCAAAGAAGAGTTATAAAATTCTCCAAATTGCTGTTGATTAGTTAGTCCTTATTGGTATAATAGTGCTCAAATTTCAACCATTATAAGGAGGGTCTATGCCGAAGCGTTCTGATATCCACAAAGTTCTAATAATAGGGTCAGGTCCGATTATTATAGGGCAAGCTTGTGAATTTGACTATTCAGGTACTCAGGCCTGTAAGGCTCTTAAAGAAGAAGGTTATGAGGTTATCCTTGTCAATTCTAATCCGGCAACTATCATGACTGATCCTGATATGGCTGACAAAACATACATAGAACCTTTAACGATTGAGAGTATAGCAAAAATTATAGAGAAAGAGAGGCCTGATGCTTTACTTCCTAATCTTGGCGGTCAGACAGGACTAAATCTATCTTCTACCTTATATAAAGAAGGAATACTTGATAAATACAATGTTGAGGTAATAGGAGTAAAGACTGATGCTATAGAACGCGGCGAAGATAGGCTGGTTTTTAAAGAGACAATGGATAAACTTGGTATTCCGCTTGCAAAGTCTGAGATATCTCACTCGGTTGAGGAAGCAGAAAGAATAGCCAGCGAACTATGTTATCCCGTTGTATTACGCCCTGCATATACTATGGGTGGTACAGGAGGAGGCATAGCTTATAATGTTGAAGAGTTAAGGACCATAGTTACGCGTGGTCTAGCGGCAAGCATTGTAAATCAAGTTTTAGTTGAAGAAGCTGTTATCGGCTGGGAGGAGCTTGAGCTTGAAGTAGTCCGTGATGCTAAAGATCAGAAAATTACAGTATGTTTTATTGAAAATGTAGATGCGATGGGGGTTCATACCGGGGATAGTTTCTGTGTTGCGCCGATGCTTACGGTATCTGATGATCTGCAGAAAAAATTAGAGGATATTTCATATAAAATAGTAGATGCAATAGGTGTAACAGGCGGGACAAATGTTCAATTTGCCCATAACAAAAAAGACGGAAGAATAGTTGTTATTGAGATAAATCCCAGAACCTCTCGCTCATCAGCTCTGGCCTCAAAGGCAACAGGCTTTCCTATTGCAAGGGTCTCTACCAAGCTTGCAGTAGGCCTAACAATGGATGAGATTCCTTATTGGAGAGATGGAACGTTGGAGAAGTACACCCCCTCGGGTGATTATGTTGTAGTTAAATTTGCACGTTGGGCATTTGAAAAGTTCTCACAAGCAAAAGATATACTTGGTACTCAGATGAAAGCAGTGGGAGAGGCTATGAGTATTGCTAAAACTTTTAAAGAGTCTTTTCAGAAATCTATCAGGTCTCTTGAGATAAAGAGGTATGGTTTAGGAGGAGTGAAAAAATTTAGAGACCTTTCGTTAGATGAGTTAAAAAAGAAGCTGATATACCCATCAAGTGAAAGAGTCTTTATTGTATATGAAGCTTTAAGAAAAGGTATCACGGTAGAAGAGCTTTATAAGATTACTCATATAGGAGAATGGTTTTTGGAAGAGATAAAAGAGCTGGTTGATTTTGAAGAGAAAATAGCTACTGGAGATTGGAAAAGTTTATCTGAGGGTAATTTGAGAAAAGCTAAAGAACTTGGGTTCTCTGACAAATATTTAGCTTCTATCTTCTGTGTTGAAGAGAAAGAAGTTAGAGAGAAGAGAGTCTCTTTAGATATAAATGTTCGCTTTGAAGCTGTACCTGTAAGCGGAGTCGAAGATACAGCCTATTATTATTCGACCTATTCTAAAGGAGAAGATGAAGTTTCTGTATCGGATAATAAAAAGATTATGATTCTCGGTGGAGGGCCTAATAGAATAGGCCAGGGTATAGAGTTTGACTATACCTGTGTCCATGCTGCATTTGCTTTAAAGGATGAAGGTTTTGAAACTATTATGGTTAACTGCAATCCTGAAACCGTCTCTACCGATTATGATACTTCTGATAAGTTATATTTTGAGCCTCTGACGGTTGAAGATGTTTTAGCTGTATACAAAAAAGAGAAACCTCAAGGTATTATAGTTCAATTTGGCGGCCAGACACCATTAAATATTGCCCAGGAGCTAAAAGATTGCGGGGTTAATATATTGGGGACTTCTCCTGAGAGTATTCATTTTGCAGAAGATAGAGAACGTTTTAGAAAAAAGATGATAGATTTAAGTGTTCTTCAGCCCGAGAGTGGTATAGCACGTTCAGTAGATGAGACTGTAAAGATAGCTGATAATATCGGATATCCTCTTATGGTTAGACCCTCTTTTGTTTTAGGGGGGCGGGGTATGGAGGTTATATATGACGAAGATAGGCTCTTAAAATATGCTGAGGAGGCGATAGACGTATCGCCTGAATACCCGATGCTTATTGATAGATTCTTAGAGAATGCTGTTGAGCTTGAAGTCGATGCTTTATCGGATGGTGAGGATACTTTTGTTGCTTCTGTTATGGAACATATTGAGTATGCCGGAGTACACTCTGGTGATTCTGCCTGTGTTATTCCAACCAGAACTATATCTAAAGAACATCTTGATAAAATAGAGGAGTATACTAGGTCAATAGCAAAAGAGCTTAAAGTTGTAGGACTGATAAATATTCAATATGCTATCTGTGATAATAAGGTCTATATCTTAGAAGCAAACCCTAGAGCATCCCGTACAGTACCTTTGGTTTCAAAAGTTACCGGAATACCTATAGCGAGAATTGCAACGCTTCTTATGCTGGGTAAAAAGATAAAAGATTTTAAGGAATTAAAAAAATATAATTTACCTTACTTTGGAATTAAAGAGGCGGTCTTCCCTTTCAATATGTTTCCTGAGGTTGATCCTGTATTAGGACCTGAGATGAAGGCAACAGGTGAGGTGATGGGTATAGCCGATAGTTTCGGGCTTGCGTTTTATAAGGCTCAGGAAGCTGCTGGTGTTAAATTACCAACTTCAGGAGCTGTTCTTTTGACAGTTAAAAATAAGGATAAAGAGCCGCTTCTTCCAATCGCAAAAGGGTTGGATAGGTTAGGTTTTAAGATCTATGCTACAGATGGTACGGCCGATTTTCTAAAAGATAACGGCATAGAAGTTCTAAGGGTAAAGAAACTGCATCAGGGTAGGCCCAACATAGTAGATCTTATTAAAAATAAAAAGCTTCAGCTTATTATAAATACTCCTGTTGGTAAAGAGAGCAAGTATGATGACAGCTACATTAGGATTATGGCTATTCAGAATAAAGTCTCTTATATGACTACTATCTCAGCTGCATTGGCTGGAGTAGAAGGAATTGAAGCTGCTAAAGATAAAGAGCTTACAGTTAAGGCTTTGCAGGATTATTATAAGGATAAATAGCAGTTCTTTTTATCCTTCAACTCTGATATGAAGCGTTTTACTTTCCATAAACCGGAACTGGTTGTTCCTGCCGGTGACTGGCCATCTTTAGTCACGGCTATTGAGAATGGGGCAGATAGTATTTACTTCGGTATCCAAGGATTAAATATGCGCGAACGCGCCTCCAATTTTAAGATTTCAGACTTAAAGAAGATCATGCGATTATTACACGAGAGAAAGGTAAAAGGATATCTCACTCTCAATGTCGTAGTCATGAATGATGAATTAAGAAGAGCAGAGAAGATTTTGTTAAAGGCTAATGAGAGCAATATTGATGCTGTAATAGCATGGGATATGGCTATTATCTCCTTGGCAAAAAGAATGGGATTAAAAATTCATCTCTCAACTCAAGCCAGCGTCTCTAATATTGAAGCAATAAGATGCTATAACAGATTAGGTATTAAGAGAGTTGTTTTAGCACGGGAATGTAGTCTCTCTGATATAAGAAAGATTAAAGGTTTAATAAAAAGAGAAAATATAGATACCCAGATAGAGACTTTTATCCATGGTGCGATGTGTGTCAGTATATCGGGAAGATGTTTTTTATCTGAATATTCTTATGGAGAGTCTGCAAACAGAGGCAGGTGTCTTCAGCCTTGCAGGCGTGAGTTCATTATAAAAGAGAGGCGGGGCGATTTGGA
This sequence comes from Candidatus Kaelpia imicola, assembly GCA_030765505.1. NCBI lineage: Bacteria > Pseudomonadati > Candidatus Omnitrophota > Candidatus Kaelpia > Candidatus Kaelpia imicola. The sequence goes on from JAVCCL010000032.1 coordinate 80,535, forward strand.
GTATAGTTTAGGGAAAGACTATATCTTAAGCCCAAAAGACTTATGTACGATAGATTTTATAGATAGTTTAATAAGAGCAGAGATAGATGCTTTTAAGATTGAAGGCAGGATGCGTTCTCCAGAGTATATAAAGGCTGTAGTATCTACCTATAGAGAGGCAATAGATGCTTTTTATGAAAATAGGCTAAACGAATCTTTAAAAAAGAAACTTAAGAAAAAACTTAAGAGTGTATATAATAGAGGATTTTCAGACGGCTTCTATTTTAAAAACCCTGATGGAGATATAAGCAGGCGTTTAGAGCATCTCTATGAGAAGATATATTTAGGTGAGGTTAAAAAGTATTATCCTAAGATTTCTGTTGCAGAGATATTAATCCAAGCCGGTACTCTAAAAAAAGAGGATGAGTTATTATTTATAGGTAAAAGTACTTCAGCTCAATTTGTAAAAGCGTCTGAAATTCAGCAAAAGCATAAATATGTAACTCGAGTAAAGAAAAGCGAATTAGCCGGAATCAAAATTCCTTTTAGAGTCAAAGAGAGAGACAAGGTCTATATCTGGAGAAAAAAATAAGAATAGAGGTAGTGTAGTATGGCGCTAATGTCTCTTTGAAAACGTTAAAAGTTTTATATTGAAATTGAGTTTATAGATTAAAAACAAGTGTTAATTTTAACCCTTTGCTTTGTTTAGTAGGATCTGTAATCTTGATATATAGCGTGAAGCTTTATTCTTGTGAATAATGTTTTTGCTTTCAGCCTGCATCAATCTCTTTTTAAGTTCTTCAAAATATTCTTCAGCTTCTGATAGTTTTTTCTCTGCTACCAGTACTCTGAATTTCTTGATTTTAGTCTTAAGTTCTGATTTTACAGTTTTATTTTTAGACTCTCTCTTTACATTTTGCCTGAGTCTTTTGCAGGCAGACTTTAAATTCGGCATTGTAAAACCTCCAGTTTTGAGACAAAATATAGCATATATCATTTCGGTTTGTCAAACAATTTTAATAGATATATAAGCATAAATATGTTTAGACAGATATTAAGGAACTCTTTTACGATTGGAACAGCCACTTTTATCAGCAGGGTATTGGGGTTTATACGAGATATTTTGATTGCTTTTTTCTTTGGAACCGGCTATGAAGCTCAGGCTTTTGTTGTGGCTTTTCGTCTTCCGAATATCTGGCGTAGTTTCGTGGGGGAGGAGGCGGTTAATGCTGCGGTTGTCCCGGTTCTATCTGAATATAGAGCTAAGGAAGATTCAGACAATTTTAAAGGTCTATCTAAATCTCTTATAAAGTCTTCTGCCTTCATGTTGACTTTGGTTACTATAGGTGGGATTTTTTTTGCTCCATTGTTAATTAAGTTGATAGCACCTGGCTTTATAGCTGATATCCAAAAATATGTTCTCTCCGTTAGGTTGACCAGGGTAATATTTCCTTATGTACTTCTTATAGGGTTAACGGCTATAGTAGCGGGTATTGCAATGTCTCAACGGATATTCTGGAGCTATTCCTGGGCTCCTGCCGTTTTAAATATCTCTATCATATCCAGCATTCTTGTCTTAGGCAGAAGATATGGAGTCTATGCATTGGCTTTTGGGATAATAATAGGTGGGGTCATTCAGCTTTTGATGCAGTTTTTTGCTATAAGAGGAAAAGGAGTGTATAGGGCAAAGACCAGGATGTTCCATCCGGAATATGGTAGGATTTGGAAGCTGTTGCTCCCCAGGTTTCTTGGTGCTGGAGTCTATCAAGTTAGCATATTTATAGATACTATCTTAGCCTCTCTTCAATCCATCGTAGGTTCCGGTGCTATTGCAGCTCTGTATTATGCTCAAAGGTTTGTACAGCTTCCACTGGCTGTTTTTGCTACCTCTCTTGCAACTGCGGTACTGCCTTTCTTCTCTGCCAGGAGAACAAAAAATGAAAATGCATCTATAGGAGATAATCTGCTTCTCTCTTTAAGGTTCGTCTCTTTTATTATGATACCTGCGACGTTTGGTTTTTTCATTTTAGCAAAAGAGATAATATCTGTTGTTTTTCAACATGGTAGTTTCTCTAGTTATTCTACAGCTATAACATCTGGTGCTCTGAGGTTCTATGCTTTAGGTCTGCTATTTTATGCGGGTATAAAGATTCTCGTTGTTACTTTCTATTCTATGCAGGATACTTTGACGCCGGTAAAGATATCGGTGATATCTTTAGCTGTAAATATAGCAGCTAGCATTGCCTTGATGTTTCCAATGAAAGTCTCAGGCTTATGTCTTGCCACCTCTTTTGCGGCAAGTTGTAATTTTATTCTGCTGTTCCTGGCTTTAAATAAAAAGATAAAGTTTTATAATAAAAATTTTGTATCAGGTATTTTAAAGATCTTGCTTTGCTCTGTTATCATGGCTGGAGCCCTACTCTTTACCAAGAGGTTGTTTTTGGAAAATATCTCTTCAGATATTTTGGTGCTTATCTCCCTGATATTGATATCAATATTTGTCTATCTATTTTCAAGTCTTTTTATAAACAGCGAAGATTTGCGGAGATTTATATGGTCTGGAAAGAAAAGATAGATAAGCTTCCGGATTTAGCCGGTGTCTATATTTTTAAAGATGTAAAAAGAGAGACTATTTATATAGGAAAAGCTAAATCAATATTTAAAAGAGTCTATAACCATTTTTATTCCAAAAATACTAGCTCAAAAAGCGAGAGATTGATTTCCAGAGTAAAGAATATTGATTATATTATCACCTCTTCTGAGGCTGAAGCGTTATTGCTTGAATCATATCTTATTAAAAGAGAGAAGCCTTTTTACAATATAAGTTTAAAGGATGATAAGTCTTATCCTTACCTTAAAATTATGCTTAAAGATGATTTCCCGCGTATCTTTGTAGCTCGCAATAAGAGTAAAGATGGTTCGCTCTATCTGGGCCCCTATCCGGATGTTAAGGGATTGAAGTTGACTCTTAAAATTTTGAGAGGGATTGTTCCTTTTAGAAGTTGTAGAAATTTTAGTAAGAACGGATGCCTTTATTTACATATAGGTTTCTGTCCTGGGCCTTGCCTGAGCAAAATAAGCCAAGCAGAGTATCGCAAGAGCATATTAATTATAGTGAAGACTCTTCTTGGAGATAGAGAAGGTGTAGTGAAAGATTTAACGGAAGAGATGGACGGCTATGTTAAAGATAGAGAGTATGAGAAAGCTGCTAAGGTACGGGATAGATTGAGGGCTTTGGGAGGCAGTTCAGGCATCTTTGGTCTTAGCGGAGGGATTAATGTACTGGAGAACATAAAGAAGATTTTAAATCTTCCTAAAGTGCCCCGCATTATTGATGCTGTGGATATATCTAATATATCTGGCACTTCTGCAGCAGGAGCCGTGGTTAGATTTAAAGACGGAGTTAGAGATAAAAATCTCTATCGCAAATTTAGGCTAAAAAAACAGAATTTTATAGATGATTATGAAATGATGTCTGAAGTTATGCTGAGGCGTTACAGGGATCTTTTCAAGAAAAAAGAAGATTTGCCTGATCTTATCATGCTTGATGGCGGTAAGGGTCATCTGAATAGAATTAGTGCGATTATTAACAAGGATTTTAAAATAGATATACCTTTGATTGCCTATGCTAAAGGAAGAGATCTCATTCACTCCGGATATAGAAAGAGCCCCGTAGCTCTATCTCAAAATTCTTTGGAGAAGAATCTTCTTATCAGGATAAGAGATGAGGCTCACAGGTTTGCTATTGGATACCACAGGCGTTTGAGAGGGAAGAGAATGAAAAAGACTGCTTTTGAAAATATACCCGGAGTCGGTATATCTAAAGTCAATGCTGTTTTAAAATACCTCAGCGATTTAGGTCGCTATAAAGATATATCGGTTTCAGATCTAAAAAGAATTAAAGGCATCGGCGATATGCTTGCAGGGAGGATATATAATTATGTTAAAAAGAAAGGAATTAAAGAAACTTCTTAAAGGGTTGCCGAAGTTTAAAGAGATGGTATATCTTAAGATATTGGAGATTCCCTATGGAGAGACCCGTAGTTATAAACGGGTTGCAGAAGAGATTGGAGTTTCAAATAGAGTAAGGGCTGTTGCGAGAGCTATATCAGAGAACCCTTATCCTTTCCTAATACCCTGTCATCGAGTTATAAGGAGCGATGGAACCCCTGGCGGATATATGTTTGGTTTGGAAATTAAAAAGAAGTTACTAGATTTGGAAAAAAGAGTAAAATCCGTTATAATAGAGAAGTCTAGGTAACCTGTTTGTATATATTATGAATCTATTGGGAGGAGATATGAGAGATAACTTAATACAGAGAGTGGTAGAGCTTAAAGAGAGATTTCAAGAACTGCGAGGTTTTCTTTAACCTGGATAAAAAGAATAAACATATAGCAGAGATAGAAGAGAAGATATCTCAGCCTGGATTTTGGGATCAGGGCTCTATAAATACCAGCATCCTTAAAGAACTCAAAATCCTTAAAGAGAGTGTTGGAGATTCCAAGTTTTTAGAGAGAGAGTTAAAAGATTTAAAAGAGTTGATTGATATATCAACGGATGAAGAGGACAATTCTTTGTCTTTAGAGTTGAAAAAAGTTGAGTCAGAGATTAATAGATTAGAATTCAAGGCTTACCTAAGTGAACCCCATGATTCCGGCAATGCTATAATGTCAATCCATGCCGGGGCTGGCGGTACGGAGTCTTGTGACTGGACTCAGATGTTAATCAGAATGTATTCCAGGTGGGTTGAAAAAAGAGGGTATAAGATAGAGATGCTGGATATTCTAGAAGGTGAAGAGGCTGGTGTTAAAAATGCTACTTTTATCATAAAGGGCGATTATGTCTACGGTTTTTTAAAGGCTGAGAAAGGGGTTCATAGATTGGTGAGAATATCACCTTTTGATGCGAATAAGCGCAGACATACTTCTTTTGCATTAGTTGAGGTGCTGCCTGAAGTCGAAGATATTGAAGTTAATATAGATGGTAAAGATTTAAGAATTGATACATTCCGTTCTTCTGGTGCCGGCGGTCAGCATGTGAATGTAACGGACTCTGCAATACGAATAACGCATAACCCAACCGGCATTGTTGTTGAGTGCCAGAATGAACGTTCCCAGCATAAAAATAAAGCTACAGCTATGAAGGTCCTGAGATCTAAGCTTTATGATTTAAATAAAGAGAAGCAGAAGGAAGAGCTTCAGGAGATGCGGGTTAAAGGAGATATAGGCTGGGGTTACCAGATACGTTCCTACGTCTTACATCCCTATACCATGGCAAAAGACCATAGAACTGGATTGGAGGTTGGTAATGTCCAGGGTGTATTAAATGGTAACATAGACGGTTTTATAGAAGCCTATTTGAAGAAAAGGTAAGGGTATACCATGCTTAATTTTATAATGAAAAAGATCGTAGGAACCCAGAACGAAAGAGAGTTAAAAAAACTCAATCCTTTGGTTAATGAGATAGACTCTTATGAAAACGAAATGCAGAGATTAACCGATGCAGAGTTGCGTCTTAAGACCGATAAGTTTAGAGAGAGGCTTTCGGCTGGAGAGAGCTTGGAAGATATTCTACCCGATGCTTTTTCGGTTGTAAGGGAAGTTGCAAAAAGAAGACTGAAAATGAGACATTTTGGTGTCCAGCTTATAGGCGGAGCAGTGCTTCATCAGGGTAAGATTGCTGAGATGGCAACAGGTGAAGGTAAGACTCTCGTTGCGACACTCTCTGCTTATTTAAATGCTTTAAATTCAAAAGGCGTACATATTGTTACTGTAAATGATTATCTTGCTAAACGTGATAGGGATTGGATGGGTTCTATCTATGAATCTTTAGGCTTAACTGTAGGCGTTATTGTGCATGGACAGAGCCATGCTCAGAAAAAAGAAGCTTATAATTGCGATATTACCTATGGCACAAACAATGAGTTTGGGTTTGATTATTTAAGAGATAATATGGTGATATCTCAAGAAGATGTGGTTCAGCGAGCTCACCATTACGCTATAGTAGATGAAGTTGATTCGATACTCATTGATGAGGCAAGGACCCCTCTTATTATCTCGGGTCCTTCTGAGGAGTCAGTGGATAAATATTATCTTGCAGATAGAGTAGCTAAGCAGCTTCAGGCAAGAGTGATTATTGATGCAAGAAATACTCAGGATGGATTTACTGTAATCAGAACTCAGGATGGACGTGAAGAGAAGATTCCTCGGGAGGAGTTTAACGACAGCTGTGATGCTATAGCCGAGGAGAAGAGCAATAATTCTCGCATAACTCAAAAAGGTGAGAAAAAGTGTGAAGAGATACTGAAGATAGATAGTCTTTGGGAGGAGATGCCGAATGCTTATTCTGAACCCTGGTCTCATTACATAAACCAGTCTTTGAGAGCCAGGTTTCTATTTAAGAGAGATACTCATTATGTTGTAAAAGATGGCAAGGTTTTAATAGTAGATGAATTCACAGGCCGTCTTATGCCCGGGCGCCGCTGGTCTGACGGTTTACATCAGGCGATTGAGGCTAAAGAAGCTCTTAAGATAGAACAAGAGAATCAGACTCTTGCGACTATATCCTTTCAGAACTATTTCAGAATGTATCAGAAACTCTCCGGTATGACAGGGACGGCGGCTACGGAGGCCCCGGAGTTTAACAAGATATATAATTTAGAAGTGATCGTTGTGCCTCCCAATAAAACCTTAAGAAGATCGCAGAACCCCGATGTGATTTATAAAAGTCAGAGAGAGAAGTTCAATGCAGTTGTCGGTGATATTAGCCAGATGTATGAAGCGGGCAGGCCTGTACTTGTGGGAACTACATCCATAGAGAAGTCTGAGATTATAAGTGAATTATTAAAAAGAAGAGGAGTGGTTCACAATGTACTCAATGCTAAATACCATGAGAAGGAGGCTGAGATTATTGCTCAGACAGGAAGGCTTAAGGCGGTGACGATAGCGACAAATATGGCTGGCCGCGGAACAGATATTCTTTTAGGCGGTAACCCGGAATTTTTGACAAAAGCTAGATTAAAACAGAATAATAGAGATAGTAACGATATTACCGAGGAGGAGTTTAAAAAGGCAGCCCAGGAAGTTTCATCTTTAGTGGAGGATGAGCATAAAAAAGTAATTGAATTGGGAGGCCTTCATGTCATAGGAACAGAACGTCATGAATCAAGACGCATCGATAACCAGCTCAGGGGGCGTTCTGGCCGTCAGGGTGACCCTGGCTCTTCAAAATTCTACCTATCGTTAGAAGATGATCTGATGCGTATTTTTGGTTCTGAGAGAATTGCTATGATTATGGATAGGCTGGGCATTGAAGACGGCGAAAAGATAGAGCACGGTTTAATCACTAGAGCTATAGGTACGGCTCAGAAAAGGGTTGAGAGTTTTAATTTCGAGATCAGGAAGCATCTCTTGGATTATGATGATGTAATGAATAAGCAGCGTCAGGCAATATATAATGAACGCAGGGGCGTTCTGTTTAATGAAAATCTAAAAGAACATATTTATGAAATAATAGATGAGGTTTTAGAGTATCAGATAGAGATTTATATCTCTGAATCTGAACTGGCTGATAACTATGATTGGGATGGGCTCTCTAAGTGGTTATTGGATAAATTTAGAGTTCAGATTACAGGAGATAGATTGAAAGAGAGATCTTTAGAGGGTGAGAGAGAGCATAAGAGCAGCTGGCATAGGATCGTAACTAACTGCTTTGAATATCTGAGTACTAAGATGAAAGAGATTTATCAAGATAGGGAGAGAGAGCTGGAAGAGAATGAGATAAGAAGATTAGAGAGGATGATATTCTTACATGTTATAGATATGAGATGGAAACAGCACCTCTATGGCTTGGATTATTTAAGAGAGGGTATAGGTCTTAGAGCTTATGGGCAGAGAGATCCGTTGGTTGAATATAGAAATGAATCTTATGCGATGTTTCAAGAGATGGCTGCGAGGATCAAACTGGATGTTGTCGAGTATCTGTTCAAATTTCATCCCAGGTTTAGGATGGCTTCAGGCGGTTTGATTGAAAAATCTGCCCAGGACTACAAACATGAAGAGGTTAATCAGTTCCAGTCTTTGAAAAAGATGAAATCTGAATCTGAAGACCCAACTCGTTTGACGCCGCATGAGAAGCTAGGAGTAGATAGACACCAGACCTACAGGAGGGATAATAAAAAAGTAGGTAGAAATGATCCCTGTCCTTGTAATAGCGGTAAGAAGTATAAAAAATGCTGTTATCCAAAATATGGATGAAAATCTTTTTGACTGTTCTGCTCTCTGCACTATTAACAGCAGCTGGTTTTTATTATTCTGACCTGTTTCTGCTCTTCTCTCTTACTCCTCTAATCTATATCGGAATAAGCACAGCGTCTCTTAAGAGAAAATTTTTATTAGGATATTTTTGGGGTATCATAACTTTTAGTTTTTTGTCATATTGGGTTATTCATATAACTTTTCTCGGGTTTTTAGCGGCAATTTTTTATCTCGCTTTATACCCCGGACTCTTTACAGCTCTAATTAGTAGAAATAGAAAATTGACTAATCCTTTTTATATAGCAACTCTATGGGTATCTCTTGAATTTTTGCGTTCTTTTCTCTTTACAGGTTTTCCTTGGGGTTTTTTGGGTTATGCTTTTTGGAGCCGTTTGAATTTTATTCAGATTGCAGATCTATTCGGTATCTACGGTATATCATTTGCAGTTGTTTTGATTAATACAGCGTTACTCTATTCATTTATCGAAAAAAATAGAAGGTATAAGGCGGTTAATTTTATAATAATCCTATTAACCATAGTCTGTTCTTTTTGTTATAGCAGGCATCGCTTGAACTCTCTTCTGCCTGAAGGTAGTATTAATAACGTTGCCTTGATTCAGACAAATGTGGATTCTAACCTAAAGTGGGATCCAGAACTGTATGGAGATAATTTAAAAAGAATCAGGTTGCTTGGGCTAATTGCAAAAGAGAGAGGGGCGGAACTTATAATATTTCCTGAGACAGTATTGCCCTATAGCTGGAATAGAGATAAGAGAGTTATGGATGATATAGAAGATATCGTCAAAGAGCTCAACAGCAATCTGATTTTAGGCATTCCTTATTATCAGGATGACAAGCTTTATAACTCATCTCTTTTATTTAGCAAGAATGGAGAGGTCAAAGGCAGGTATTTTAAGAATCATCTGGTGCCTTTCGGTGAGTATCTTCCATGTAAGAAAATATTATCTTTTTTAACGGAGTTTTATCCTGTCGGATATTATTCTCCCGGCGTAGATTCAAATCTTCTTAAGTATCAAGACCACTATTTTTCTGTTTTGATATGCTACGAAGATATCTTCTCTGATATTACAAGAAAAGCTGCTTTAAGCGGTGCCTCTTTTTTAGTTAATCAGTCTGATGAAGGTTGGTTTAAGAACAGCCAAGAGATATATCTGAATAATCAGATTGCGGTTTTCCGTGCAATCGAGAGTAGACGCTCGCTTTTGCGTTCAACAAATACAGGCATAACTTGCTTGATAGATTATAAGGGGCGTATATTAAGTCAATTAGATCCATTTAGGGCAGATGTTTTAATGGTTGCTGTTCCAATTTATAGAGAGTTATCTTTTTATTCTAAATATGGTTTATTGTTACTTATTATTATTGTTTTTATTTTTGTTTTATTGTATTCCGCTTGGAGTAATAAAAAAACGTTCTAAGTTTATAATATTTAAGTTTTCTTCAATTAGGAATAGTTCGAGTCCTTGTTGGGGAGTTTTTATATTTAAGCCTCTGTAAAACAATAACTTACAGAGGTTTTTTTATTTATTTTAAAAACAGCGTGGTTATTTGACACTGCGTATATATGTGGTATATATATTGCAGATACTTTGTGAGGCGTGAGGGGGATGGAATGAAAAAAGGAGCTCAATGTGATTAAAAAGGGTATGGCTGGCTGGTTTCTATTATTAATGTTTATTATAGTAGGTTGTTATGAAAATTTTGCAATATTTACTAATAATGAAGATTCTACCCAGGATTATGCTTTACACCTACGTAGATTAAAAGATTCTTCTTTTCAATTCCAAGATATTGCTCAACCCGATTTTTTTGAAAGAAACTGGGAACGTTTGCGCGATGGAATACGTTTCCAATCATCTTCTGGCATTCTCATAGAGATACGAAGAAACGATGAAGCGTTCGTTATGGTATGCGTATATAATCCAAAAGATTCTACTCAGATGACAGAGGCAGGCCAGTTTGTTGAAATTTATAATGCTAGTCTCGATAGCATAAGGAAAATAGAGCAAGAAAGAGGTATAGTAAATCATTATCAAGTTGGAGTACCAACAAATAGTCCTATTACACCTGCTATATATGATTTTTATAGCGTAACAAATTTAACTGAAAAGGAATTTAATATCTATCTTGAAGGTGTTAGGCAAGTAAAAGCAGGTTCTATCAAAGATACATATGATATAGTAGATCCTGATTTAAGAGAAACAGCTAAAATATTAGCCACGGATATTGCCGCGGAGATAGGAGGAAGACGTCTGGATCCTGTACTTATGATAGCAAGTAAACAAAAATTGATTGAAGGGTTAGAGATTTTTTTAAGAGAGTATGATAAAGAATTGTTTGGTTTTAGTTTTTGCGGTGATAGTATCAAAGAACAAAATATTTTTATAGGCGGAAGGATAATAAAAATTGGCGAGTTGGAAGAGCTAGCACTTCGGTTAAAACAATGCAAATCTTATCTTGAGGGAGACTTAGGCAATCTTTTTTATCGCTCGTATCTAATGTACGCACAAGGAATGCCGATAATAAGCTTTAGATAGTCAGGTGTTATTATAATCTTATCTGTAATTTTCTTTAGCTTCCTCTGAGTATAGCCAGTTGCGAAATTCGTCCAACACGGGGAGTTTTATATCTCAAGCCTCTGTATAGCGATAAGTTTCAGAGGCTTTTTTATTTATCCAAATAAAATGACGTGGTTATTTGAAATCGGTAATTACATATGGTACAAATACTATATATTGCTTAATAAAATATAAGGGGGATGAAATTATAGCAATCGTAAAAAAATGTTTACTTAGTGTATGTGTGATAGTTTTTTTGCTTAATCTTCACTCATTTTTTATATCTAAAGAAATTTCCAATTCATCTGTATCGCAAAATTCCGCTTATAGAAGATGTAGATATTTTTCTAATTATCCAAGAGAACAAATAATTGGTATTACGATCCGGAAAAAAGAAGCTCTGCTGTGGAATTATAGAAACGGTAATGTGCCAGCTGATTTATATGAGATAATTGGCAGAAACCTTGACGTAATTATTAATGGAGGCATTGAACAGATTTATAATTATTTTCCAATAAATCGTATTAATAATAATGTTGCTGAACATATTAATGTTTCATTTTGTAATATGTTACTAAACATTGTGTTGCAAAATGAGCCTGATTTAAATGGAAATCAACGTAGCGCTTTATATGGAAATATTGATAGCTATCTAATGACTCCGGAAATAAAAATTGCTCAACTTACAGAAGGAGAAAAGACTCTTTCCTCTTCACATATTGTAGCGAAACCCTGGGGAATGGAAGTCTGGATTGCGGAAAATGATCTTTTCGGGATAAAAGCCATATATATAATGCAAGGAGAACATGAGTCTGTTCAGTGGCATATGAAAAAAACTGAATCTCAGTTGTATTTTGGACATGGAGAGATTTTGCATTTGCTTCTAGATGAGTTTGGAAATTTAAGAGAAAAAGTAGGATTATTCCATGAGTCTGACATGGAAGAGGTATCGTCTTTTTTTGATAGTTTACCTTTTGTGAATATTGGCGGTGAAAATTTGACTATTCGAAATATACCTGTGGGTACTGTGCATACTTCAAGACCTACTCAGGGACTTATTATGCACTTGGAATTTAATTCAGGGGAAGAAGCTGCAGCTCCAACTGTGACTACTAGATTATTAGATAAATACACAGATAGCGAAAGGACTATTAAAGAAGCTCAAAGATTAAATATAAATTGGTGGGGCCCGAGGCTTCCTGTTGCATTAGGAGACGATGTAGCAAGAGTTGAATTTTCTGATGCGGGAAGAGAAATACAGGAAAGTATAATTACTGAAGATGATGGTGTAGTGAGAATAGAGACTACGCCCAACTATGTGATTGATCAAATCACTTTTTCTAATGGAGAAAGTAGAAATATTGGAGGACGTACACGTACATCGGAAGTAGTACTTGTATTAAATGGAATATTGAATGTAATCAAAGAAGGTCAACACTATTCATTGTTTCCTGGAGAGGTTTTAGAAATAGAGAAGGGAGAAAGTATTACTTTAACATCTTATGATAAGTGTAAAATTATACATACTTACGCACCATGAGGTTTATATTCAGATGAAAAATTTTAAGTTAAAAAAATATCGATTCAACTGTATCATCACTCTCATAATATTTTTGTTTAATTTGAACGTGGCATTCGCAAGAAGGATACAGGATGTAGAGACTTCTTTTCCTAACAGTGTCGTTGATATAGTAGATGAAGCCAGGAGAAAAGGTGTCACTGTTTTATTCATTGGGCCACAATCACCTTTAATTGTAGATTCTGCAATACTGGCAGCTCGAATTGAACAGCAGCCGCTAATATTTATACCTAGCCGTAATCAGGTTGATATGGACGAATTTGGTGGTGGGTATGTGGAAGGTTGGAATCAAGAACGTTTCGTAGGATTTGTAAGGCAACGCATGCAAGAATTAGGAGCTAGCGATGTTCCCGTTTATTTTTATCGTGATCATAGTGGACCTTGGCAAAGAGATGAAGAGTTTAGAGAGGCGATTTCTGCTGAGGAAGCTATGCAGCGAGCTAAAATGTCGCTTCTTGCAGATTTGAAAGCGGGTTTTAATGTACTTCATATAGATGCTAGTAGAAGTCCTCATAGTTCTGAGTGTGTTGAGTTAGGTAAGGTACAAGAAATGTTGATGTTACAGAGAACAGTTGAACTGATTGAATATGTTGAAAACCAACGTTGTACGCTAGGATTACCAGCTATTCAATATGAGGTTAGGGGAGAAAGGAAATATTGGGACCAAAGTATGATTGAAATAACAGAACGTTTTTTAGTCTCTTTAAAAAGACTTCTTGAACTACGGGGTTTAAATCAAGACCTGATAGGATTTGTTACTGTTAATCCTTCTCCTTTAAGAGAGCGAGGTACTAGCCAAGCTGTACTAGATGAGGATTTTGTTCAACGATTGGCTGCTTCGATTAATGAGCAAGGTTATTATGTCAAATATCACAACGGTGATTTTATGGATCCATCTGATCGCGAAAAACTATCTTCATTAGGAGTGTATACACTAAATGTTGCACCGGAAGTTCCAGTAGTGCAAACACGTGCTTTATTAGCTTTGGCAGATGAAGAAACGCGCATTTTAGAAAATGTTGCCAACAACGGTCTTGTTCCATCTCATTTGCGAGAGGTTATTACTGAGGCTGTATTTTTAGATGGTCGTTGGAAAAAATGGGTTCCACTTACAGAAGGCTGGAGTGAGGAAGATGTTAGATCTGATCATGCAAAATTAAAAGAAGTCGTTGAATTCAATGCTCACTATTCCTATGGAGATAGTGAGGTGCAAGGAGCTCTGAGACTGTTAGAGCAGAATATGAATAGTTTACGATACGAAAACTATTTGCAGTTATTTATACAAAGCAGAATCATCACAAAAATTATGGATTTTTATGAGTCATTGGATGGTATAACTCAGGTGCAATCCAGTCAGCATTCTTATGATATTTATGGAGATAAAATAATTAGCAATGTAGAAGCTATAAGAGAGATACAAGAAAATACTGGTATTAGTCGACCAATAACAGTTGCTATTACTGGAGATATGGCAGCAGGTAAAACAACATTTGTCAACGGTGATGGAGATTTAAATATACAAGGACTCAAGAAGCGTTTAGAAGATAAAGGGCATACAGTTGTTTTGATAGATGACGAAATGTTCTTGGAAAGCAGAGAAACACGACTGTTAGGACAATCATCTTTAGATACTAATGATCGTAACTTTGATTTTTTATACTTTCAACATCTTTTCGATCAGAATGCAATGCAATATTTGTTTGAAGAATTAGGTTCGTTCATAAGGGGCAGTCAAGCTATCTTATCAGTGCCTTTTCAAATATATGATCGAACAACAGGAAGACGTGGTCGAAACATAAATTTTAATATACCTCGCGATGCCGTAATAATATATTCAGGAGTAATGCTTAATCATTTGCCTCATGAGGTAGGTTTTGATATCTCTGTTTCAATGGAGTATAATATGCAGGATACAGATGAAGTTTTAGCTCGTATTCTTCAACGTGAAAGTAGAAAACCAAGTATGAATCAAATAAGTAGAGAAGAACTGTTGCAGAGAATCCGATATGATTTAGCTGCTTATAGACTTTATAGAATAAAATTTCCTTTCCAAGGTGATTATATAATAGATGTAAGCTCATTTGAAGAGCCAATTTTAATCAACAACCTATAAAATTCTGTCTGTTTTAAGCATCATAATAAGATCCTACCTGTGCAAAAATTTACTCATTCTCTATAATAATGTCTAATAATCCCACCCAGCCTTGATTCACATTTAACCCTGCCGTCTAAATTCTTTGACCTATATCTTATTGGCATATTATTCAGTGCCGAATGCGGCCTTACGGTATTGTAATATTTAACGTACTCCTTAACCAAATACCTAAAATGCCTCTCTCCAAACACAAAGAAATAATCCAAACATTCTCTCTTTATCGTTCCCACCCACCCTTCTGCATAAGGGTTTAAATTAGGTGATCTATAGGGAATCTTCTTTACCCTCACTCCGTATTCTTCGATTATCCTGTCAAATTCCTTGGAATATTTCCCGTCTCCGTCTCTTATCAGAAGCTTTCTGTCCGATTCCTTACCTGTTTCAAATAAAAAAGATACACTTCTTGCTCTGTTAGTTACCCATTCCCTGTTAGGATGTTTGGTAATTCCTGCAATATGAACTTTCCTTGTATGCACATTAATAAAGAATAACGCATGGAGGCTCTTTGGCCCCGCCATTGTCCATACGGTCTTTGTAAAGAAGTCACAAGCCCAGAGGGTCTTAACGTGCCTTTTGATAAAATCATCCCAGGTATCCTCAGTTCTTTTGGGAGTCGGATCAAGCCCGTTCTCTTTTAAGATATTCTTTATGGTATTTCGTGATAGGCAGTATATCCTCAGCTTCTTAATCTCACCTAATATTCTTGTATAACCCCAGTTGTTCTCTTTGGCCAGCTTTCTGATCTCTTGTTTGGTTCTTGGCCTTCCTCTTTTGGGGCTTTGTTTTCCCTGAGGCTCTCTGCCTTTAACCCATCTTCTAAAACTGGAATAACTGACAATAGAAATCAATTTCTGTATATCACCTTTTAAAGGAAGGCCATATTTAATGAGCCTTCTCTTTTCAGTCGGGGTAATAATGATACGGCCTTTGATTTTCTTACGCAGGATCTGGTTTTCTACCTTAAGGTATTCTATCTGCCTGATCAACCGGCTATGCACTAAGTGCTCTAAAAGAAACAAAAACTTTTGAAAAAGCCTGCCGTTCGTGTTATAAAAGCACTTGCTTGACATGTTTACCTCCTTGAAATTGCACCGTTTTGGTTAAATGTCCACCCCATGAGGCTGGACATCTTGCAACTGTTTGAAAACAAAAGAGTTATTCAAATTGACTCTCCAAAATACCGGACAAAATTGGACAAATTTACCACCTTTTAGCCGTATTCTCTTAATTTTTGCCCCCTGGAACCATTAGCCTGTTAAATACAAGTTCGAGCCTCTTGCGGGGCGGTGATAATGCTACTAAAACAACCTCTCTGAATTGGCATATAATCCGATATATCTGGTTATATAGCGCATATCTATAAGCCCAGGAATCAGAGATATAATTATAACTAATATTTGCACGGGGAGCCAGTTACTTATCGTAGCCGGGGATTTTTTATAGGGAAAATGTTTTTCTCGCAGTAGAAATACAGAGTTCGGATTTTTACCCGAATTGACCCCCCTTATTCAGATATCCGAACTTTTTTGTTTCTTGACTTTTTGGTTTGGAAATGGTTATATTTATATAACCATTTAGTTATTTGGTTGTGAAAGGGTGTTTTTTATGAAAGATTTGGATGTTATCTTTAAGGCGTTGGCTGATGTTAATAGGGTGAGGATTTTGAAACTTCTCGGCAGGCGCAGGATGTGTGTTTGTGAGCTTGCGTTTGTTTTGGGGGTTTCTCAGCCTGCTGTGTCGAAGCAGCTTAAGAAAATGGTAAAGGCTGGTTTGGTTGATTGTGAGCAGGACGGGTTTTGGACTAATTATTTCATTAGCCCAAAGAATCTTTACGCAAAGAAGCTGTTGACAATACTGAGTCAGTGGTTAAATGATGAAAAAATGATAATTGATGATTTGAAGAAAACAGAGAAAGCTAATAGAGAAAAGCTCTGCTGCAAGAAGTAAATATTTTTTTGCAAAAATTATATAACCAAATGGAAATATGGAGACAAGGATGAAGGAAAGAGATAGGTTTTTGTTGATGTTTGCAGCTTTTTTGGGATGTTTTTATCTGCCTGTGGAGCTTCTGCCTTTCAGAAATCCTGTCTTTGAATCTCTTGCATTGGTTCGGTGGTATGCACGTGAGCATGTTTTGCTTTGTCTTGTTCCTGCCTTCTTTATTGCGGGTGCTATCTCGGTTTTTGTAAGTCAGGCATCAGTGATTAAGTATTTTGGCGCAGAAGCCAAAAAGGTATTAGCTTATAGCGTTGCTTCTGTTTCGGGGACTATTCTTGCTGTTTGTTCCTGCACGGTTCTTCCGTTGTTTTCCGGTATTTATAAGAAAGGGGCTGGTTTGGGGCCTGCTGTTGCTTTTCTTTATTCTGGGCCAGCTATTAATGTTTTGGCCATAATAATGACTGCTCGAATTCTCGGTTGGCAGTTAGGCGTAGCCAGAGCCATAGGAGCTATTGTATTTAGTGTGGTTGTTGGGCTTTTGATGCATCTCATATTTCTTAAGGAAGAGCGTGCGAGACAGGTTAGCGGAAAGTTTCAGTTTGGTAAAGAAAAGGAAGCACGGCCTCTTTGGAAGAACGGGATGTATTTTTTCTCTATGGTCGCAGTCCTTGTTTTCGCTAATTGGGGAAAGCCTCAGACTGGTGATGCTGGCTGGTGGGCTGTTGTTTTTGGTTCGAAGTGGGTGATTACGCTTGTTTTTTTGTCTCTTTTGGGCTTTATGCTGTTTCGGTGGTTTAAGAAAAACGAGCTTAAAGAATGGACTGGTTCGTCATGGTCTTTTGCAAAGCAGATTATGCCTCTTCTCCTTGCCGGCGTTCTTGTAGCGGGTCTTCTTCTGGGAAGGCCGGGGTATGAGGGTTTGATCCCGTCTCGGCTTATTGAAATGCTTGTTGGCGGCAATTCGTTGTCTGCTAATTTTTTTGCTTCGATTGTCGGGGCGTTCATGTATTTTGCCACCTTGACTGAGGTTCCGATTTTGCAGGGACTTATAGGTGCAGGTATGGGGAAAGGGCCGGCATTAGCTCTTTTGCTTGCTGGGCCTGCTTTGAGTCTTCCTAACATGCTTGTTATCAGGGGTGTGATTGGCACAAAGAAGACGGTTGTTTACGTAAGCTTGGTCGTTGTCATGGCAACAATAAGCGGAATTATTTTTGGAATTATTGCAGGATAAAAATAGGAGGAAATAAAGATGAAGATTGAGATTTTAGGCATGGGTTGTCCAAAATGCAAACAGCTCTTTGATAATGCCGAGAAAGCTTTAAATGAATTGGGCATTGAGGCGGAATTGGTCAAGGTTGAGGATATGGATAAAATAACGGAGTATGGCGTTATGACTACGCCTGCTTTGGTTGTTGATGGAAAAGTTAAGGTTGCTGGCAAGGTGCCTTCGAGCGATGAGATTAAGGGGCTGCTTTCATAAAAAGAGGTAATTGAAATGTCTGAAAAATGTGGTTGTGAAACAAACAAGGTTTTGGTGTTTCCCTGCTCGGGGGGTGCTGATGTGGGTGCCCTTTCTGATGCTGTTGCAAGAAAGTTGTCAAAGGACGGAAAAGCAAAGATGTTCTGTCTTGCAGGGATTGGCGCTCACGTTGACGGAATGATTGAATCTGCCAAATCAGCAGATAAGATAATCTCTATTGACGGCTGTCCAGCGATGTGTGCAAGAAGGCTTCTTGAGCATGCAGGATTTGTCCCTGAGCCTTATGTCCTTAAGCAGTTCGGTTTTGAGAAGGGAAAGAGTGAGATAAATGACAACGTGATTTCTGATGTTACGTCAAGGATAATCGGGGGGAGTGATTAAATGAAAAAGAGTGTGTTTTTATTTGTTGTTTTGATAGTGGGTGTTATAGGCTTTTCTTTGTTATCTGGATGCGACTCGCCTAAAGAGAACGATATGTCATCTTTAGAGCTTGTTGAGGATGCTTCTAATGCTGAGGATTCTTCTGCTGCTTCTGTTCCTGTTTCTGATTCTGTCGTTGTTGCGTATTATTTTTATGGCAATTACAGATGCGCTTCGTGCAGGGCAATCGAGGCTTATACGAAGGAAGCATTAGATTTGTATTTTTCTGATGAGATTGCGTCGGGAAGGCTTGAGTTCCGTGCTGTGAATGTTGAGGAGAAAGGCAATGAGCACTTCGTCAATGATTACAAGCTTTACACCAAGAGCGTAGTCCTTTCAAAAGTTGAAGGCGGGAAAAAAGTTGATTATAAGAATCTTGAAGGTGTGTGGCAGTATCTCAGGGATAAAGGTCAGTTCTTTGATTATGTCAAAAAAGAGACCGAAGCGTTCCTTTCGGCGGAAGGGGGTTCTTCATGATTGAGCTTTTGTCTGCGTTGTGGCTTGGTATCCTTACCTCTATCAGCCCTTGTCCGTTGGCTACAAACATTGCGGCTGTTTCTTTCTTGTCTAAGAAGGTCAATCATCCTAGGGCTGTGTTTCTTTCGAGCATGGCTTACGTCGTTGGGCGTATGGTGTCGTATGCAGTTATTGGTTCTGTAATTATCGCTTCTCTTGTGAGCGTCCCCGCTGTTGCTAATTTCCTTCAGGTTTATATGAATAAGATTATCGGGCCTGTCCTTATCCTTGTTGGGCTGTTTTTGGTGGATATTGTTAAGTTGAATATCCCGTTGTTGTCTATTTCGCATGAACGGCAGAGTCGCTTGGCAGATTCAGGTCTTGTGGGTTCTTTTTTGTTGGGGATGCTTTTTGCCTTGTCTTTCTGTCCTATTGCTGCTGCCTTGTTTTTCGGTAGCCTTATTCCGCTTGCTCTCAAAAGCAGTTTTGGGATGATTCATCCTTTTATTTATGGGGTAGGAACTGGTATTCCTGTTGTTGTTTTTGCGTTAGGCATTGTTTTTGGCGTGAAATCGTTTTCAAAGTGGTTTCATAAGACTGCCAAGTTTGAGCTTTTGATGAGAAGGATAACCGGCTGGATTTTTGTGCTTGTCGGGATTTATTTTGTGTGGTCTCATTTGTTGATAAACTTTTTTAGTTAAAGAGGTATTAAGATGAGCGTAAAAGTTGAGAGAAGTATGTCTGTGTTTGAAAAATACCTGCCTCTGTGGGTGCTTCTCTGTATTGGTTTTGGGATTTTTGTTGGGAAGCTGTTTCCTGATGTGGCAGTGGCGCTGGATAAGTTTTCTGTTTATCAGGTGTCGATTCCTATTGCTGTCTGTCTATTTTTCATGATGTATCCGATTATGGTCAAGATTGATTTTGCTGAGGTGATTAAGGCCGGCAAAACTCCAAAGCCAGTGTTTCTTACGTTGTTTGTCAATTGGTGTGTTAAGCCTTTTACTATGCTCGTTATTGCGACTTTTTTTCTTGGCGTTGTCTTTAAGGGATAGCTTCCAAGCGTGGAGATCATTAAGGGCGGTGCTCAGGTTGAACTATTCCGTTCTTATATTTCGGGTTGTATTCTTCTTGGCATTGCTCCTTGCACTGCGATGGTTCTTGTTTGGGGGCATCTTTCTAAAGGGAATGATGGCCATACCCTTGTTATGGTGGCAATAAATTCTCTTACAATGTTGTTTCTGTATGCGCCTTTAGGTGGTTGGTTGCTCGGCGTGAACCAGATGCCTATTCCGTGGCAGACTATTATTTTGTCTGTTGTTGCTTATGTTGGGTTACCTCTGTTTCTGGGGTATTATTCGAGAAAAATCATTATTGCCAAGAAGGGTTTTAAGTGGTTTGAAGAAAAGTTCATCCATTATCTTACTCCTGTGTCAATTTCAGCTTTATTGGCAACGCTTGTGCTTTTGTTTTCTTTTAAAGGCGAGCTTATCATTAACCAGCCTCAAGTGATTTTTTTGATTGCCGTTCCGCTTTTTATTCAGACATGCCTGATTTTTGCGATTGCTTATGGCCTGGCGAAATGGCTTAAGCTTCCTTACAGGGACGCTGCGCCATCAGCCTTGATAGGGGCAAGCAATCATTTTGAGGTAGCAATCGCAACGTCAGCTATGCTGTTTGGATTATCTTCGGGGGCTTCTTTGGCAACTGTTGTCGGAGTCTTGATTGAGGTTCCTGTGATGCTGATGTTGGTTAAGATTTGTTTGAGGACTAGTAATTGGTTTAGGCATGAAAGTGCTCAGGAAAACTTTTAATGAGTTTGCTTGGTTTATTATTACGTTATATTAAAGCAGCTTGGGCGTTAGAAGAGCACTTTCCACCTATCTCCATTTTTCTTGTTGTTCTGTCCTGCGTATATGTTTATTGAAAAGTTCGGATTTTTGGGGGTCTCGGGGAGTTTTAATTTTTGGCCCTCTGTGATATAATACATTGCAGAGGGTTTCTTTATTTTGCTATTTACAATTGGATGTATGTAATGAAGAGAATAATTATAGGGATAATTGTTATAGTAATTTTTATTGCTGTAATCTGTAGTCTAAGGCAGAAAATCTCTTTAACGAATGAACAGGCTGAATGGATAGGGAAGAAAATATTCTACAACGAATGCGGTGGTAAAATTGAATTTCTTGTTACTTGGAATGAAGGGGAAGATTTTATGTCGATAGGGATAGGGCATTTTATATGGTATCCAAAAGGTAAAAAGGGGCCTTTTGAAGAAAGCTTTCCTAAATTATTACTTTTTGTTAAAGAAAAAGGTAAGACTCTACCTAATTGGTTACAAGAGTCAGGAGAGCCGCATTGTCCTTGGAGAAGTCGGGATGAGTTTCTGCAGGATTTACAGAATCAGAAAGTAGCTGATTTGCGGGAATTTTTGATGGAGACCAAATCTTTGCAATTATTATTTCTTGTTGAACGCTTGAAAGAGGCATTACCAAAAATGTTAAAGGCCGCCCCAGAAAAATTGCAGCCTCACATAGAAAGACAGTTTTATCGTTTAGCCCTTACTCCTGCTGGAATGTATGCATTGATAGATTATGTTAACTTTAAGGGCGAAGGAACGTTGTCCACTGAGCGTTATAAAGGACAAGGGTGGGGATTGCTTCAGGTTTTAGAAGAAATGAAGGGAAACAAGAGAGGCACCCAGGTGCTTCAAGAGTTTGTCCAGGTAGCTGAAAAACTATTAACAGAGCGCGTTAAGAACGCTCCGCCAAGAAGAAATGAACAGAAATGGTTGCCTGGATGGAAAAGACGGCTTAACACCTATATTGATGTTTTAGCTGATTTTAATAAGTGAAAATGGGATGCTTCTATTTTTAATTGACAATAGGAAAGGGAAGAAAAGGGCGGCTTTTATGTTCAAAACACAATCGTACTTCTTTTGCCTTTCTTTTTGCAATTTATTCCTAAATAAATAGTCACAGAAAAGTTCGGATTTTTGGAGTGCGCGGGGAGATAAGAATTAAGAGAGTAGCGATAAACAGGATGATAAGTAAGCAGATTTGATTAAATCAAGCCCGCCTTTTCTATCAAGTGATATGTGCGGCCTTAGGAAGTAGACATTATTTAACTACTAAGCGATAAAAAAGTTATGCAAATTGACTCTCCAAAATACCGGACAAAATTGGACAAAAAACTCACCTTTTAGCCTGGTTCTCTTAATTTTTGCACCCTGCCTCGTCGGCAGGCAGGCCCTCTGAAAGCCATCAGTCTATTAAATACAAGTTCGAGCCTCTTTAGCTACCGCGATAATGCCACTATAAAATCCTCTCTGAATTGGCATATAATCTTATATAACTGTTTAAGTAGTATGCATTCATAGATCCAGGAATCAGAGAGGATATTATAACTAATATTTGCACGGGGAGTTTTTATATTTCAACCTTTTGTAATTATCTATGTTGCAAGGGGTTTTTGTTTGTCGTATAATACTATCAGAAAGTATGAGAAGAGCTAATAGATAAAAGATGCATCAATGTTTGTTTTGAGGATTATAAAAAAAGAAGGGCGCTATCTTATTCGTCCTGATAAAAACCAAAAGGGAGGTTTAAAATGCATACAGGAAAAATAAAG
>JAVCCL010000033.1 GCA_030765505.1 Candidatus Kaelpia imicola
ATGTTATTTTTTCCTTTTCAATATTGGAACAAGAATATTGAAGTTTATAATAGAGATTCAAGGGTCTATGGGGACAAGAAGTTTGGTCTAAAATTCGAACAATTTTTTCAGAAGTTAGATAAAATTATAATGAAAAAATATATTGATAAGAAAATTGAATATGTTAATCCTCCTGAAGCCTCAATTTTAGATAGAGATAAAGAAGCATCTAAAATATTTTTTAAAAAACATAATATTCCTACTCCGAGACGTTACGATGTAAAATCGTTAAAAGATATACAGCAGCTCGTGGATCGCGGTGTCTCTCTTTATATAAAACCACGATTTGGGTCGATGGGAAAAGGTATCTCATTTCTCAGCAATGGTTTGTTGATGACGAATTTCTTTTATCAGAAAGGCAAGATTATAAGTCATCCCTATGACTATCATTGGCGACTTTATGAGATCGCGAAAAAGAGTGACAGAAATAAATTTCTAAAAATTCTGATCTCTCGTGGTTTTATTTTTGAAGAAGCAATTGATCCGCCCGTTCACAAAGGGAGAAAGTCTGATTTTAGAGTCTATTGTATTTATGGGAAAATTCCCTATTATTATGTACGATCCACTCCAACGATTTCTCTTGTAACCAATTGGTCGCAAGGAGGTAAGATTGAGCAGAAAAGGAAGTTTTCTCGATATATCTCAGAATCTAAGTTAAAAAAGGTCAAATCTCTGGCTCGGAAAGTTGCCAGAGACCTTCAGTTGAATTATGCTGGAGTGGATATTATCTTCTCCAAAGACTACAAAGAAATTTATGTCTTAGAAGCCCATTCTTTTCCTGGTTATGAAAAAGGATTTGATTTAATGGCTAATCTCGCAGGACAAATTTTAAAAAAATTGAATAAAAATGATAACCGTTAGGATCAATATATTACAAATAAAGATAATCAATTATAATAAGTAAAGTTTGCATAAGGATTTTTGACTAACTGCCCCGTAAAATTTATCAAATTCTACCAGAGAGGAAAAGCGAAGAGGTAATGCACTAGTTACTTACCTTGGCGCAACAATTCTCTGCGTGCTTTGCAAAAATAACTTTTTCCTCAATACCCTGCTTCAAGATTATATTCTTGCTCACTAAGTAAGAATATTTTCCGGACGACAAAAAATCCTTGACAGTTTTACAACTGATACTATAATAGTGTCAGATAACCAATGAGACTTTATGAAACTATTAACAAAACATACAGATTACGCAATTAGGGCATTGCTGGGACTCGCTAAAGACAAGGATAAACTTCTTTCTGCGCGGGAGATCTCAAAACAACAACATATTCCTTATCAATTTTTAAGACAGATATTGCAAAAATTAATCAAGAGTAAACTGGTAATATCGAAAGAAGGAGCTGGAGGCGGTTTTAGGATTAACAATGACCCCGATTTAATGTCAATAGTCGATATTATAGCAATTTTTCAAGGGAATATTCAGCTTTCAGACTGTATGTTTAGAAATAAGCTATGCGTTAACCGTTCGAGCTGTGTTTTAAGAAAGCAGATTAATAGAGTTGAGAAATTAGTAACCAAGGAATTTGAGGCTATTACTATAGGCCGTCTTTTGAAGGATTTAAGAAAACAAATAAGGAGGTTGTAAATGTTCTGTTATCAGTGTCAGGAAACAATCAATAACACAGGCTGCACAAAGTCAGGTGCATGTGGAAAGAGAGAGCAGACTGCAAACTTGCAGGATTTACTGGTCTACGTTTTAAAGAGTACTGCTGTTTATGCTCAAAAAACAAAAGAGAACGGTATAAAGGATAATAGCGCAGGTTTATTTACAGCTCGGGCACTTTTTGCAACGATTACAAATACTAATTTTGATGATCAGCGAATTATTATATTAATACGAGAAGGATTAACTATCCGTGATGAGCTTAAAGAGAGAAGCGGTATCTTAGCAGATGAAACCCTTCATGATGATGCTCTGCGGCATGGTGATGATGTAGCAGCATTTTATGATAAGGCAGAAGAGGTAGGAGTGCTCTCTACTGAAAATGAAGACCTGCGCTCTCTTCGTGAACTGCTTATTTATGGTTTAAAAGGTTTGGCAGCCTATACGGACCATGCGGCTATATTAGGATTTGAAAAGGAAGAGATATATGAGTTTATAATGGAAGGGTTAGCATCGACAACGAGAGATCTTTCCGTCGATGAAATGGTTGCTCTTGTATTGAAGGCAGGGGAGATAACTGTTGCTGCAATGGCCCTTTTGGATGAAGCTAATACGAAGATTTACGGGAATCCTGAGATCACGAAAGTTAATCTCGGGATTCGAAATAATCCCGGGATTCTTATTTCAGGGCATGACCTTAAGGATATGGAAGAGCTCTTAAGACAGACTGAAGGCTCAGGAGTTGATCTTTATACTCACAGCGAGATGCTTCCCGCTAACTATTATCCTGCTTTTAAGAAATATGAGCATTTTGTCGGCAATTATGGTAATGCCTGGTGGCAGCAGAATGAAGAGTTTGCATCATTTAATGGTCCGATTTTGATGACAACAAACTGCATTACTCCTGTTCAAGATTCTTATAAAGATAGAATTTTTACAACAGGAATGGCAGGCTATCCGGGTGTTAAGCATATTCCTGACAGGAAAGACGGACAGCAGAAAGATTTCTCTGAAGTTATTGCCTTAGCAAAAATATGCCAACCGCCGCAGGAAATTGAAAAAGGTGAAATTGTAGGAGGTTTTGCGCATAATCAAGTGCTTACCTTAGCTGATAAAATTGTTGAAGCAATAAAATCAGGCGCTATTAAGCGCTTTATTGTAATGGCAGGATGTGACGGAAGGCATCCTGCAAGAAATTACTTTACTGAAGTTGCTCAAGATTTACCTAAGGATACGGTTATTCTTACAGCCGGCTGCGCTAAATACCGTTATAACAAGTTAAATCTTGGTGATATTGGAGGAATACCAAGGGTTCTTGATGCAGGGCAGTGTAATGATTGCTATTCATTGGTAGTTATAGCCCTTAAGTTAAAAGAAGTCTTTGAATTAGATGACATTAATGATTTACCAATATCTTTTGACATTGCTTGGTATGAACAGAAAGCAGTGGCCGTATTGCTTGCGCTCTTGCATTTGGGTGTAAAGGGTATAAGGCTTGGGCCAACATTACCGGCGTTTTTATCTAAGAATGTTGTAAAAGTCCTTGTTGAGAAATTTAACATCAAACCTGTTGGTATAGTCGAAGATGATATTGAGGCAATGGTAACAGGAAATTCTGCAGGAGTTAGTTAGTGACAAAAAAGCGGTGAAATAGCATGAGATTGCATTATTTGCAGCATCTACGGTTTGAGGGTCCGGGTATTATCAGGGCTGGGTTTTTGAGAAATGGGTGAGGTATCAGATGTAGTATTTTATATTAACAAATAACATTAAAGTGATATCTCTTAGCTAATAGGAAAAATACTAAGATACGCTTGTTAAAGCACCCAGTATTTACTAAAATAATAGATACTTAAAACATATAGAGGTTTGAATGGAAAGATTTAAATGCATGGTTTGCGGTTACATTTATGATCCGGCGGAAAATAACAGTATCGCGTTTTCGGATTTGCCGGATAATTGGGTATGCCCCGAATGCGGGGTAAGCAAAGAGATGTTTGAATTGGCAGAATAGTTATTCATAAGGGGTAAAGAGTCATGGAGCTTTCCGACAAGGTGGTAGATTTTCTTGAGAGGCAGAGTTTTGTGATAGTCTCTACTATAGACTCTGACGGTAGAATACATTGTTCTGCTAAAGGTATAGTGGGTATTCACAAAGATGGAAGTGTATTTGTAATCGATCTCTACCGTAACAAAACGTACGACAATCTTAAAAATGATCCACGAGTGAGCATAACACAGGTAGATGAGCACAGTTTTACAGGATATACTCTTCAAGGTAAAGCTAAAATAGTGTTTAAGGATCAAATAAATGATGATCAGATAAAAGAATGGGAAAAGAAGGTTTTAAAGAGAATATCGGATAGGCTTGTAAAAAGTGTGCAAAGCGAAAAGGCATCAAGTATGCACCACGAGGCCCAGCTTCCTGAAGAACCTAAATATCTTATCGAGATAGACGTTGAGAGTATAATAGACTTATCTCCGCCTTAACGCAGTTAGAGAAGAAAGATGAATAGAGTTTAAACCAGATCAGATAAAAATTAAAAGGAGGAATTTAACATGGCAGATTTAAAAGGGACCAAAACAGAGAAAAATCTTCTTGTGTCATTTGCTGGTGAATCACAGGCAAGGAATCGCTATACGTATTTTGCATCGGTTGCAAAAAAAGCCGGTTATGAGCAGATAGCCGCGATATTTCTTGAGACAGCAGATAACGAAAAAGAGCATGCAAAGAAATTTTTCAAATATCTTGAAGGAGGAGCTGTAGAGATAGTGGCGACTTATCCGGCAGGAGTAATAAGCGATACAGCAGCTAATCTTCTTGCTGCGGCAGAGGGTGAGAATGAGGAGTGGACAAAGCTTTACAAGGAAGCTGAAGCAACAGCAAGAGAAGAAGGTTTTGATGATGCGGCTGATACATTTAAAGAGATAGCCGAAGTTGAAGAACAGCATGAGAGACGTTACCGTAAGTTTTTTACTAATGTAAAGGACGGTAGAGTATTTAAACGTGATGAGGTTGTTAAATGGAAATGCCGCAACTGCGGCTATGTACATGAAGGAAAAGAGGCTCTTGATGAATGTCCGGCTTGTGCACATCCTCAGGCCTATTATGAGATTTTATGTGAGAACTATTAATTAAACAGGAGGAACCAATATGAAAGGTATAGTATGTAAAGTATGCTATTATGTGGTAATAAACGGTGTTGTGCCCCAACAGTGTCCTGTCTGTGGAGCAAAATCTTTTGAAGAAAAAGATGATGCACTCAAAACCGCTGCTGATAAGGCCGAGGTGGGAGAGTCTGAAAAAAAACATATCCCGGCCATAACAGTTATTAAGAAATGCGGACTTATTTCCGAAGAGTGTCAGGATGTTCATGTAAAAATAGGGGAAATACAGCATCCAATGACTCCTGAACACAGTATACAGCATATTGATTTTTATATTGATAAAGAGTTTATATCAAGAGTAATACTTACCCCGGATAAACTTAATCCTGCTGCCGTACTTCATTTAAAGCTCGGAGCAGGAAAGATTGCGGCAGTTGAGTTGTGCAACCTGCACGGAGCATGGTTTAATGAAACAGATCTTTAATATTAAAGAGGAGTAAATGACAAATGTTTTTAACTCTTTTTAAAGAGTGTCTTAAGGATTCCCAAAAAGCAGTGCTTAATAATATAATCGGCCAAGAAAGAAACCATTTGAGTAATCTTATTCTGTTTAAGGCTTCTCTTGGAAAGGAGGGTTGATATACAGGTAAAGGTTTATTCTTACAGCAGGACAAGTGTTGATGGAGTATTTTCTGCCGACGGTGTAACCGATGTTCCTGAAAAACAGATCATTATAGCCTATAGCAAGGGTTTGAAAGCATGTCTTAGCGTGTTTAAGTATCTGTCTACTCATAAACTTTAAAAATTATGAATGAATTTACACTTATATTTAAAGAGAGCATAAAGCGAACCCCTGCAGTGGAAAGTTTCAGATTTGAACCTGAAAGTCCGGTAGATTTTCTGCCTGGGCAGTTCGCTCAGATCATTTTTGATAAAAAAGATAAAAATAATTACGAACTGAATAAATACTTGTCTTTTTCCAGTGCACCTGAAAAAGAGTATATTGAATTTACAAAAAAATTAAGCAGTAGCGCGTTTTCAGATAAACTCAAAGATCTTAAAAAAGGCGATGCTGTAGCTATGCACAGCCCAATGGGAAAATCTGTGTTCAAGAATGAATTCAAGCGCATAGGGTTTTTGATTGGCGGTATAGGTATTACACCGGTAATATCGATAATCGAGTATATTATGGATAAAAAACTTGATATCGATATCTGTCTTATTTATGCAAATAGAAGCGAAGCGGAGATAGCTTACAGACAAGAGCTGGATAATTGGAGCGGACAGAATCCTTTACTGGATATTAAATATTTTGTCCATATATGCGATGTCAAGGATGCAGCATGCTATCAGGGTAGAATAGATTCAGGCGTTATATCAAACCATATGGGCGGTTATCGCGACAGGGTTTTGTTTATATTCGGACCGCCTGCCATGGTAAATACTATGACAAGGCTGTGCTCAGAGCTGGGTTGTGATAAAGACAATGTGTGGGTTGAAAATTTTATAGGATATTAATGAAGGTATTAACCAGATATGTTGCATTTGCAGAAAAGATAGCTCCTCTCGGTGTAAAATGTTGCGGCTCTGAGAGGATACCCAACGCACCTTGACAAAATTACTGAATATGGCGTGATAATGACGCCGGCATTAGCAATTGATAATGCAGTAATTTCAGCGGGAAAAGTATTGAGTAAGGACGAGATTAAAGAAATTATTTCAAAATAAAACAATATATTTGGTAGTTGAAAATAATTATATCTGTCAGAAATCAGGTATTTTGATATTTTCTTGTTCGGGGGGATCAGATGTTGAATAATTATCCGATAGAGGTGTTTGTATTTAACTGCTCTATCCGATCTGTTTTACTCTGAGTGCTCCTTTTGTTATAATAACTCAGCGGGAATTTATATCAAGATTTTTTGGTGTCAGGTAAGTGTATATCTATCTGCTTGTAAGTAAGCAGATAGAAGATTATGGAGATATTGATTAAGTTATAATAAAAAAACTTTAAGATAATTAAATTGTTTTAAGTACAAAAGAACAAAAAAGGATGGTTTGTTATGAAGATTTATTTAGCCGGATATAATGTAGATGCAGGAATTTTAAGTGAACTTAGCAAAAGAGAGGGGAGTGGGCGCGAAGACTTGACGCCTGAAGTGCTCTCCGCGGCCTATGCCCGTATAAGCCGGGATCCTCGTCCGATTAACGAGATAAGAATAGATGCCATAGGAGAAGTCAAACAAGCTAGGCGTTCTAATTCATCCATCATATTTAAGATGGGACATCATTCTGTAGCTGAACATGCTGTATTTAATCTAGATATTCTAGGTGTTTCGCGTTTTGCTATGGAAGAACTAGAGAAATTTAGATTATGTTCTTATACGGAGAAATCTCAGCGTTACATTACGCTTGAAAACGATTTTGTTATCCCTGATGAAATTAAGCAAACATCTTTGAAAAATCTATTTGTTGATATGATTCATCGGCAGAATAATGCCTATTTTGAACTTCTTGAAAAACTCGAAGAATATGTTTTTAAAAAACATGCAGATCTTGCGGAAAATCCAAAAAATCATAGCCTTCTTGAAGGCTGGGCCAAAGAAGATGCCCGTTATATTACAGCTTTAGCGACAGAATCGCAAGTTGGAGAAACTATAAACGCCCGTAACTTAGAACTTTTACTTCGAAGATTTTCATCTCATCCTTTAGCTGAAATCCGTCAACTTGGGCGAGCCATATATGAATGTGTTGCCAATGTAGCTCCATCCGTAATCATTTTTCATGAAGCCAACGATCTAGACAGTAAAACTTATCCTGAGCTTAAAAAACTTACCAGCAAAATGATTAACTCTGTTTCTCAACCTGAAACAGTGGATAGCGGGGAGGAAGTTCGATTAGTAGAATTTACAAAAAAAGGAGATCAGATTATTGCAACAAGTCTTTTGCATGTATCCTCAGGCTTGTCTTATGAAAAATGCCGATCATTTGTAGAAAATCTTTCTACGGATAAGCAGAGAGATATCTTCAAAACAACTTGGCAGAATATGCAATTGTATGATTCTATGCCGCGTGAATTTGAATATGCAAATCTCTCGTTTAACATTGTGCTATCTGCTGCCTGTTTCGGACAATTGAAACGGCATCGCATGTCAACGATTACAGCACAACCCTATGATATAGGTTTAGGATTGACAATCCCTAATTCTATAAAAGAAATCGGTATGGATAAGTATTTTCAAAAAATCATTGATGAAACAAACGATGTATATAGCAAGATAAAGAATGAAAGTCCTTTAACTGCACCTTATATTTTAACTAATGCTCACAGAAAACGTGTATTGATACGGGTTAATGCTCGCGAATTATATCATATTTCACGATTAAGGGAAGATACTCATGCGCAGTGGGACATCCAAAACATTTCCCGTGAAATGAGTGAACAGGCAAAGCAAGCCATGCCTTTGACGTTTGCGTTGATCGGAGGCAAGGATAAGTATGATGATATATATAAAAAAATTTTCGGATACTTACCAAAGGTCACAAAAGCTGTCTTACCGGGCGTGCGAAATATTAAATAGGGAACAGCGATTATTTTTTAATGTAACATATTGGTGTAAAAGTTGTTTTGGAATTGGATTATTCTCTATAGATTCTTCAAGCCATTCCTTTTTACCGTTTTCCGTTCTGAATTGACTTGATAATGTATCGCTTACTGTACTCTTCAAGCAAGCTTTGCACAGGCGGGATTGGTTAGCAGTGCAGCATCTTTTGTTTTTGTTTACTACTCTTTGGGTGTAAAGTCTGCTTTTTCCCAAAAGGAAGGGGAAATCCTGCATTAAATATTTATCAACAATGATACGGTGTTGCTTTAAACACTGGTTTGAGAAAAAGAGAGATATTTAATCTCAAATGGAGAGATATTGATATACAGAGAGGATTTATATGTTTATTAGATACTAAGAATGGAGATAGACAAGAGGTTCCTATCAATAAAGATGTTAAACAAGCTTTAGTAAGGCAACTCAAGCATCCTAGCAGTCCTTATGTCTTCTACAATAAAGATGGTAAGCCATTTAATGATGTACGTAAGTCTTTTATTGTAGCATTAAAGAAATCTGATATAATTAATTTTC
The DNA here is from genome assembly GCA_030765505.1 of Candidatus Kaelpia imicola. Taxonomy (NCBI): domain Bacteria; kingdom Pseudomonadati; phylum Candidatus Omnitrophota; genus Candidatus Kaelpia; species Candidatus Kaelpia imicola. The sequence goes on from JAVCCL010000033.1 coordinate 8,893, forward strand.
ATTTTACAGTTTTTTACACGGGTTTTTTAATGCAAAATTTTTTGTAACCATTTATGAAAAATAAAGTTATGACAAAAAAGGTGTTTATAAGAACTCTGGGATGACCGTATGTGTAAGTACCGAGAGACGATTTTGGGGATATTAAAGAGGTTAAATGATTAGGAATGAAGGGGTTAAGAAAAGCAGATCGTAATTTCAATTATTGAATTTATAGTTGACATCTACTTGACAGATGTCAACTTTTATTGAATGGAATTGACATTTCAAAAACCAATGCCATGTGAATTTTTATTTCGCGTAATTTCCTTGACAAAATGAATAATCATGGTAATTTATTACCATAACCATGGGGAAAACGTGATATCTCTACGGTCAAAAGTGACGATAAGATTATTGGATTACTATTTTCTCAATCCCGAGGCTCAAATCTACATTAATGAGCTGGCGAGGATTTTAGATCTCGATCCAAAAAATACGGAAATCAAACTTAAAGAGTTAGAAAAAGAGGGCTTCTTTAAGAGTGAATTTCGGGGAAAGCAAAGATACTTTTTTCTTGCAAAAGATAATCCTGTTTTAGAGCATTATCGGCAGATTTTCTTAAAGACCTATGGTATAGAAAAAAAACTTAAAGATATAATGGGCAATATCAAAGGGATTAAAGAAGCTTATCTATTCGGTTCATACGCAAGTAATAAGATGGATTCTTCAAGTGATATTGATCTTTTGGCTATTGGTATGCATTCTGTTTTGGAGTTGCAGAGAGTTGTCGCTAAGTTGCAGAAAGATACGGACCGGGAGTTTAATGTAATAAATCTAAGTCCAAAGGAATTCGAGAAGAAGAGAAAAGATAAAGATCCGTTTATATACGGTGTCTTTAAAACTAAAATTATAAGACTTATATGATCAATTTTGAGAGTCAACACTTTCAAAAACTGGTATTTAAAGAAGAACAAATTGATCAATTTTTAATGTCTGCCCGGCACGATCTTAAGATCGCTGAAGAATCTGACATACCAGATGTTGTTTTTAAATTCAGTTATGACACTTTAATCAAACTGGGTATTATGCTAATTGCTGGAAAAGGCTATAAGGTAAGAAGTAAATCCGGTCATCATATTAAGATTTTGGAGAAACTGAGCCAATTGCTTAAAGATGAAGATATTCTTGTACTCGGCAATAAAATGAGACAAGAGCGCAATGTTAATCTTTATGACGGAGGATTTTTTGTAGGAGAAAAGGATAGTTTTGAGTATCTATAATTTGTCAAAAGCACTTTTAAAAAAGCGGGAATTTGAAGGACAACAGGATATAATAAATAACATAGACATCTTAAAGGTACCTGGGTTTTTATTTTTTCAGTTGCATTTTGGATGGCCGTTGGTTGCAGTGGTTCGGGATAGCACTGGAGATATTAAAGTTGATAAATGCTTTGGAGTGAAGTAGTTATAAAAAATTATGCCTAAAATCTATATTAAAACCTTTGGCTGGCCGATGGACGCAGTATTATACGACTTTAATTAGCTATTTAACGAATATTTGGTAATATGTAACTATTTGCAATATAATAAGTAATAGAGAAAAAAAGAAGTTAATTTAACACTGTATATCAATTTTTATTTAGCGAAAGAATGGCAACAAGAGTATAAAAATATCAATAAACTGCGCAAATATAAGAAAAAGCTTGACAATCTATATATGAGGAAATTGACAAATGTTTAAGAATATTTTAATTATCGCGCATACTAATATTGGTGACTTTTGTTATGATCTTGTAGTTGTAAATCCATTACGAAGGCAATTTCCAAACGCAAAGATTTATGTTCTTACATCATCACGCGCGAAAGATATTGCGGATGGATATAAGGGGTTAGACGGGGTTATAACTTTTGATAAGCATGCTAAAGATAAGGGGTTACTGGGTCGTTTAGGTATTATGGTTGCTTTAATAAAAGATAGGTTTGATCTTGTAGTTGTTCTAAAACAAACTATGATGTATAGATTTCTCAATATTCCTAATAAATGGAGCTTGGCGAAATATCTTGGACGTTTTCAACCAGAGGCTGGAATGCATGTTGCTGATGTATTTCTAGATTTTTTACGATTTCATAACATAAATATTCAGAAGGCTAAATTTGATTTTGCTTTTAACGAAGAGGAAAATTCCTTTTGTGATGCTTTTTTGATAGAAGAAGGGATAGATGATAAAGATAAAGTGGTAGGGATTCATCCCTTTAGCGGTTGGTCTTTAAAAGATTGGCCGATTGCGAAATGGAATGAGCTGGCAAAGATCCTGAAGAGCAAATATAGCATTAAGGTAATTAATCTCAGCAAGAGAAATGATTTTTTTAGTCAGAGGGTATTAGAGAATATCTCTGATGAAATTGTATCTGCGGATGAGACTACTTTAAAACAAGCTATGGCTTTAATTAAGAGATGCAGTCTTTTTATTGGCGGTGATTCTAGCTTGGTGCATCTGGCTAGTTGTATGGGAGTCGAGACAATTGGCTTATATGGCCCAACTGCAAAAATTTATCCGTATTTCCATTATCATAATATCATTACTTCTCAAAAACGATACCATTGCATGCCTTGTTCTCCAGGTTTTTCGCGGTGTAGAGAAGAAAAAGTTCAAACTAGTCCATGTATGGAAAGTATTAGTCTGGAGGATGTTTTGGAGTTGGTTGAGCGAAAACTAGATTTGTGAGTTGCTAAGCTGTGTGCATATTAAGAAGGAAGGTTTAATTATTTCTTTAGCAAACTGTGGGAAATTTTATAAAGATTAGGAGATATAAATATGGCAGAGACCTTAGGCAGTTTACTGGATAAGCTTACGATAAAAGCAATAAGAGGAGTTCATCTCAAGAAAATGCTTGATGGCAAAAGTGTAAAATTTCCTAAATCTGAACTAAAAAAGAAACTGCAGATATTAAAAGAACAAAAGGTATCTTTACTGAAAGAAATAGATGAATTCATTGAGGGAGTGCTAGTAGGAAGGATTAAGGTTTTAAGAGATGAAAAGCTTAAGCTTTATAATGACCCTAATCTTATAGGTAGAGTAAGTAATATTAACTCTATCTCAAAGGCTATGGATGTTCTTGTCAAAAAGAACTTAGAACTGTGGAACTTAGAAGATGAAGCACGAAGAGAAGATGTTCCTTTGTCTAGTATAGGTAGTATAAAGAAAAAGATAGACGTAGTCAATCAACAGAGATGTGATTTAATTGATGATATTGATGAACTTTTTAGTCAGAAGTTAAAACTTTTAAGAGAAAAATAGGGGTAAGATATGTCTATATCAAAAAAAGTAAGTTTAATCAGTCCATCAGTAACTTTAACGGTAAGTGCTAAAGCAAAAAAGACGAAGCAAGGTGGTACACTAACAAGTAAGGGAGATAATAAGGAACTGCTTAATGGGAAGATTTAGAAGTGATATGAAGGGGACGTTAAAAAGATCATTAAATAGAGAAATTCAGTAAAATAGGCAGGAACCGTACGTTATAATACTTTTGGTTAGTTTGTGTAACTATTTAGTTTACAATTAGATATGGATTTTCATTAAAAGTATTTACAGTTTTTTACACAGGTTTTTTAGAGACAATAGATTGCTATAACATTTTAAGAGAAAAGAGGTTATGCCTAAAAAAATCTACATCCGTACCTTCGGCTGGCCGTATGTCCAAGTACGTAGGGATGATTTTGAGGTTATTTTATAATTATGGAAATAGTTAATTTCTTGAAAGAAACAATTTAAAAAGGATAATATTTATGGAACGATTGACAAGAAAAAAGCAGGGAATAAAAGA
>JAVCCL010000034.1 GCA_030765505.1 Candidatus Kaelpia imicola
AACTGAAGAATCATAATCTCTCTCTAATATAGGAATTATACCTCTATTCTTACCATCTTTATCTACCTTACCAAGGCTCTCTGCAATAAGTTGTTCAATCCAAGCACCCATTGTCTTTAGCTCGATAGGTAAGACCACTCTCATATAAGGTCTATTCTCTTCTTCCATCTTAACTAAAAATAGTCCCAAATTATACTTCTCATCAGACTCTAATGTTTGCTTTGCAGACTCTAATATCTTCCCTACATCATAGCCTGCAAGTGCAGCAGGAAGCATCCCTATAACAGAGAAGAACGTAAATCTTCCGCCAACATTTTCAGGATGCTGGAATATATTCTCTTCACTGACATTGTTATCTTTAAGAAATTTAGTTAAAGCGCTCTCCTTAGAAAGAGTTGTAATAGCTATAAAATGTTTTTGAGGGTCTAAGTTCTCTTTTTTTATCCAGCTATATGCAATCCTTGTTAAAGCCATAGTCTCTGTTGTATTACCTGATTTACTTATTGATATAAATAGAGACTCTTTTAACTCAATACTCTCTTTAATCTCAGATATTGCATCATCATCTAGATTCTCCATAACATGAATCTGAACATAACCATCTTGAGTTCCTAAAACTCCTCTTATAAGATCTGCCGGCCGAGAAGATCCACCCATACCAACAACTATAATATGCTTATATTGACCCTTATGCTTATCTTTAAACTCTATGATTTTAGATAACAACCCCTGACATTCATCGATCGGCAAGGTAAGCCAGTTGATATCTCGTGTCGGATTATTCACCCAGAGACCTAAATCTGGACTTATAGGAAACTTCTCTTTTATAGTCTGCATATCTACCCTCATAGATTTAATTATTAAAATTCTTTGATAAAAACCGCTAACGAAAAATAAGATACCACAGATATGGTTAATAGAGAAAGGAAAAATACTTACTACAAATAAACTGCTTATAGTAAATTACAAAACACCTTGAAGTCTCTCACTAACAGCTGCTCTATCAAGAATAATAGTAGCATTAGGATGTAAACGGATATAGGAAATAGGAACGCTTGGGGTAATATTCCCTAAAAGAGCTCTTTCAATTATTTCTTTTTTATTATTTGAGTTATTGCTTCCGGTCTCACCTGAAGCAAGCAAGAAAACTTCCGCTGTCTCTTGGATAAGTCTTAAAGTCGGAGTAAAAGCACGGCTAAAGAAGATACCTTTATCACCTAAAGTATAATCTTCTAAATCAACAATATCAACTGATCTATCTGAAGCAAGAACATCGGAATCCGGTTCATTTAATGCTAAAGCTCCATTTTCACCTAACCCTAAAAATACTAAATCTATTCCGCCTTCTAACTCTTCGTTGACCCTATCTAATTCTGCATCAATATCCTTTGCTCTTCCATCTATCGAAATAAAATCTTTAAATCCTAAAGGCTCTATTAGTTTCTTTTGTAGTTCATCTCGTAACATATTAGATCCAATATACTCATCTAATTGTACTAATATTACATTACTCCATATTGGATCATCACTGTATTCCTCCGCCAAAATCTCATAGATCCTATCATATGTCCTACCCCCAGGAAGCCTTATGCTGGCTTCTCCTTTCTCTTTAACTATCTCTCTTAATCGGTTCATAAGTAGATCTATAGCCACACGAGACATCTCTTCCATATCTTCTGTCACAGTAATAAAATCTTTATTGAGAGCTACATTTTGAAGTTTCTCTAAAACAAAGACTCCCAAAGGAGATCTCTGAGAGAAAGATTCATCAACTACATCTAAATATGTACTGCTCTCTACATTAAAACCTGCCTCTTGAAAAATATTTTCCCAGCTTTCGATAGTTTGAAAGTTATAAGGAAGAGGAGTATTCTCATGCTTTAAACTAAAATAATTACCGTACCAATCTAAAAACTTGGTTACCGCCATCTTCTGCTCAAGACTCAATTTTAAGAATCTATCTGTCAATTCCGCATTAAATTTACCTTCTGGCTTAAAATCTTCTGACTCAGGAAATGTATCTTCTAAGATAACCCATCTTCCTCCGGGTTTAAGCACACGATAGACCTCTTTTATTATTGCATCTCTAATATCAGTTGACATATGGTGCAAAACTGCTGTTGCTACTACAGCATCTACACTGCTGCTTTCAATTTCATTTGGAAGTTTTCTCTCATCTTCTTGCAGGATAAAGCTAACTCTCTCTCTATCTTCGCTATCAACAACTCTCTCTCCAGTATAATCATTAATATCCACTCCGATTATCTCACGAACCTCTTTACCGAAATTCTTATCCATCTCATAAGCCAATCTATTATCACCTGCTCCTAGATCAACTATCCTAGCACCCCAACTATCGTTATGAGCCATCAATAGGCCTAGTTGTATCTTAACCTTTGTGCCTTTACGATATTCTACTAAGGCTTCTCTAATAACATTGCCAGCGCTCCAGGGCTTTCCTATCTTTTCCCAGACTCCTTCGGCTGCTTCTTTATCATTAACTTCCCTTTCAATTAATCCACCTAATATTCTATTTACTAAAACCTCTACCACACCTTTACTAAAATCATGTTTACTATAATAAAAAACTATAGTATCACGCACAAAATCTCTAACTTCTTCATTTTCTAACTCCTGAACAACAGAGTATTCTAAGCGAGCTCTACGGTAGGTATAAACCTGATTTTCTAAGAGATTAATTTCCTGTTCAACTGAAGTAATAGCTATAATTGCAACAATTACAACTATAATAGTCTTTGCTATTTTGCAACAATGGTATTTAAGTAGATTTGAAAAAATATTTTTAAATGACAAAAAGAAAGTACGCAAAAATGTCAAATCAGCTATATCTGCCCATTTTGACATTACCCCCCCCCTACTTTGAAAAGATTCTATTTTGCTTTATATGCTTTCATCTTAATAAATCCTGGTCTTCCGTTAATATTTTTACCCCAATACTCATTAATGCATATTTTACATCAATAAAGAACTTCTCAATTGCACTTATGCTATCATCAACGCTGCCTTCTATCTCAATTCTTACTGATAATCTTCCTTCTGCACCAAGAGCTTCTTGAGTTCCTAAAGCCTGTAACGCATTCTGCATCCCAGTGGTAAACTCAGGAATCTTATCTCCTGGTATTATTTGACTTCCAGGATCTGTAGGAACTATAAATGTAAAGAACCCTCTATCATGACCCTGCATAAAATACTGCCTATAAGAATGCTCATAAGGAGGGCCTATTTCAAGAAGATCCTGCATACCAATCTGTCTTAAAGCAGCTCTGGCAGCTTCCCAGACACCAGCTCTATCAGGAGTCTCTACCGCATAAGGCAAAATAGCGCCGTATGTTTTACCTGCCTTCTGGTTTGCATAGATCAATGTTAAAGCATATATTTCAGCCGGAGCAAGATCTGCTATTACTAAACCTCTATCTGAGACAAATTGCGTAAAATCACCTCCTTTTAATTCCATAAAAAGCCCATAATCTAAGAAGACCCCTTCGGCTATCTCAACACGGTAACCCGAAGATTCCTCCTTTTTTTTGTTTAAGATCTTAAAATATTCTTCCTGTGTAATCGCAGAAACCAATATTCTCTCTTCTTCAGTTAAAGTTACTTCGCTACTAATTGTGATTCCTGCTTCTTCAGCTCTCTTTTCTACGTTCTGCTGTAATCCTGGAATAAAAACTTTTACTTTTTCCCCATCTTCGTTAACTTCTCCTGTTTCTTTCTCAAATCCATATTTTAAGTAGTGTAACATATTTTGGACACTTTGAGATTAAAAGTTCTTTGAAAAGGATAAAGAGACGGCATACCCTTTAGATAACAAACATTAACAGTCCACTATATGTGGACAGGAGGGTATGCCATGAATAGGCCGGTTAACTTCTCAAAGGATAATTTAGCAATTCAGTGGAAGTATGTAAAGAGGAATTTTAGGGATATGGGGATCTTGAGTGAGTATGCTGAAGGGTTCCAAAAGAGAGCACATAAAGCAGTAGAAGAGCTTATTCAGGGTGATATCTATCAGGAATTTACAGAACAGATAAGAGCAGCCAAATATGAAAGAAATGATAGAAGAGAAGATAATCGTAAAGGAGAGTATGAGAGGTTCTTAACTACAACATTCGGCTGTTCAAGAATAAAAATACCCAGGACACGGAATGGAACAAAGATAAGATACTCATTATTTGAGAAATACCAAAGAAGACAGAAGAAGTTTGATCAGATGGTAGTAATGTCTATGATACTTGGATTTTCAACACGGAAACAGCATAAGTTCTTCAAAGAGTTTATAGGAGATGCTGTAAGCCATGGAACAGCATCAAGATTAATGAAGAT
>JAVCCL010000035.1 GCA_030765505.1 Candidatus Kaelpia imicola
GGAATTTCGTTAATAGTTTTTTTAGGATATATATTTTTTTATGATTTACTAACTAAATTTGTAAAATACAAAACTTTATTTAAAAGGAATAAAGATTTTTTAAAGGCTGTTTTTATAGCAAGTACAATATCTTTCTTTATTTTATTGCCCCAGCTATTTCCAGCTATTAAGAGTTATTTCGATTCTTCTGAAGCAATAAATATTTCTGCCTATAATCCGCAGCATAGACCGTTTGAGGATTTATTTAATCAATCGGCAAAGCCATTAGGTTATCTTTTGCCTTCAACTGAACATCCGATATTTGGGGGATTTACAAAAAGATTTGTAGGTTCGCCTTTATGGGGGGCAAGCTATACCGAGCATCAGCTGTATTTAGGATGGACGACGATATTGCTTACTCTTTATGCTATTAAAATATGGAGAAAGAAACGTAAAGCAATAAGAATCAAAGATCAAATGGCAAGAGGGGAGGAAGAACTAAAGGAGGATTTTTATATCGGGTTTTTTATCTTTTTTGTAATTGTTGCCTGGTTATTTTCACAACCACCTTGGTGGCAGTTAGGGAAGTTTAAAATTTTATTGCCTTCGTTTTTTATGTATAAAGTTTTACCTATGTTCAGAGCATATTGCAGATTTGGTATAGTAGTTTTATTGGCTATGGCTGTTTTGGCAGGATATGGGTTGAAATTTGTCATGGAAAGGCAAAGATCTAAAATTAAGCGGGGTTTTATAGGGGTGTTTTGTTGCGGGTTAATTCTGTTTGAATTTTGGCATAATCCTATGACTCATTATATTGATTTATCTAAATATCCAGCTGTTTATGACTGGTTAGAAGAACAAGAGGGTGATGTTGTTATCGTTGAATATCCAATGATAAAAGACGGGGTTAATGAGAAATATAAGTTTTATCAGACAATACATCATAAAAAATTGATTAATGGGGCTGCGCCTGGTATGTCTGGATATCAAGTTAAACTGCAAATCTTGGATTTAGGAGCTCCTAAAACACCATTTATATTAGATTATCTAGGTGCAGATTATGCTATTGTTCATACAGGTGAGTATAAAGAATCTGAGGATTATTCAAGATATAGCCAGTATGAAAAAATCAGGAACCACCCTGATTTAAAATTAATTAAGTCTTTTCCTGATGGAATTGAAGTTTATAGAATAAAGTGATTTCTTTTATTTTATTAAATTTGTTGGTTATATGATGGTTTTGACGAATCCGATCATCTTAATCTGTATATACCTTAGTTATGTTTTTCGGTAAATAGGTTTTTATTGTTGTTCAGAAAGAATAGATGAAACTTACAATAATAATGCCTGTCTACAACGAAGAATATTTAATAGGTAAGATGTTAGTTGACATAGTAAGTCAGGTACTGCTTGAGATAATAGAAGAGATTATTGTGGTAGATGATCATTCAGTAGACACCACAGCTCAGATTGTTAGCGAATTTGCTCAAAATCATATTGCCTTTGATATCAAAGTTGTCTCTAATAGTACTCCTGCAGATTTTTCCAATGCTTTAAGGTTTAGAATAGAGAAAGCAAGAGGAGATCTGATTATTCATTTTATCTTTTCGCCCCTCCATAATATTTCTTCTGCACCACCTATCCAGTAACACCATACTCTCTCAAATATTACAGGAGAAATATTTATTAAAAAATTTATGACGGGTGACAATGCTCTGGAAATAAAAAATAATATTTTATGATTAGTCATAGGAAAATCTCTATCTATCTCCATATAAGGATGTTTTGTATTATTAGGTATTTTTATCCAATTTATTCTCTCTTTAATTATATCTTTAAATAAAGACTCATCTTTAGGGAAATGGAAAGTTCTCCCATGTGTTAAGCCATTAGATATTGCACCATAGCAAAATGTTCTATAATGCTCAATCTCTCCTACTGCTCTTATGTCAGAACTATGAGGAACTTGTATGTGTAAAAAACCGCCTATTTTTAATATTCTATGACACTCTTTTAATACTTGACTTGTCATATTTCTTGGAAAATGCTCTAATACATGAGTTAAATATATTCCGTCTATACTATTATCTTTCCATTTCCAAGGGAAATTTCCTAAATCAACTATTTCATCAGCAACAGTATTTTCAGATGTGCAATCAATATTTACTACATTTTTAATCTTTAGTTTTCCACAACCAAGATTAAGTATCATATTATCCTCTTTTATTTTTAAAGATTTGAACTTGCATATTGCATAAAAAGATAGGTAAAATCTCCATAGCTTGTTATAATATAGGTTATTAGATAAAAAACAAAGAAAATTTTACTTGTGATAAATTATAGCACAATTAAAACGGTATAAAGAATCTGAAGGCTATTCAAGATATAACCAATATGAAAAAATCAGAAGTCATTCTGATTTAGAATTAATTAAATCTTTTCCTGATGGAATTGAGGTTTATAGAATAAAGTGATCTCTTTTATTTTATTAAATTTGCTGGTTATCTTTTCTGCAAAAACAGTCGTAGAGAGGTTCTTTGCTGAATTCTCTACAACGGATAAAATATTAGCAGGCTTCTCATTAACGCTTGCTCAGATAGTTTTATCAGAACAGATACTCGGTGTCTTTTCTCAATTAAATTTATTGAATCTGATTATTTTTAATACATTTATTTGTATTACATTTTTGATTCTATTTAGAAAGAATAAAGAGAAAGAATATACTCAAAGATTAGATTCTGATTTTAAATTCTTAGATAGCAAGGTTTTGTTATTTGCAGTATCTATTCTTTTAGGTTTTGTGTTGGTTAAAGTGTTTTTGAGCCTTATTAATCCTACCTTCGGCTGGGATTGCCTTAATTATCATTTTACTCAGCCTGTAGAGTGGCTAAAAAATCATAATCTTATTAATCCAATCACAATAAATGATGATCCATCCCCGGAGTATTACCCTATCAATGGAGGGCTAATATATCTCTGGTTTATTCTGCCGTTTAAGAGCGGTTATATGGCGGATTTAGGACAGCTGCCTTTCTATCTAATATCTTTAATAGCAGTATTTGCTATTGCTCTTAAAGCCGGGTTAAGTAAAAGGATTAGCTTAATGGCTGCTCTTACATTCGGAATTATTCCTAACTACCTTAAAGAGATTGAGATAGGTTATGCCGATATTATGATGAGTTCTCTCTTTATATTAAGTTTTTATTGGCTTTTTCTGCTGCATAAGAGATTCAAGTGGTCGATATTCTTTATTGCTGCTATTACATTGGGATTTCTTCTGGGTATTAAAACAGCAGCCTTTCCTTATACAATTCTACTGTTCCTCTATTTATTCTATATACTCTTAAAGTCTAAAGGTATAAAGAGAGCCTTGCCGTATATGCTCTTTACCTTATTCGGATTGTTATTATTCGGAGAATACGGATTTATAAGAAATTTCATTCTTACCGGTAACCCCCTATATCCTTTGGATTTTACTCTATTCGGTAAAACGATATTTAAAGGTGTTATGCCTTTGTCTAACTATCATGCTCAATGGACGGCAGCAGACTTTAACTATAAGAAGTTATTCTTTTCAGAAGGCTTAGGAGCTCAGCTTGTCTTATTAATAGCCCCTCTTACGATTATTGCTCCAATTATTGCAATTATAAAAAAGAGAGTTAATTTCTTTGTTTTTTTACCTATAATTTTGTTTTTAATGTTCAGGTATTTTATACCTCAACTCTGGGTGAGGTTTCTTTATCCTTATTTAGCGATTGGAACTGCAGTAGGTTTCTGGGGATTAAAAGAGCTGAATATTAAGCAGAATATCATAAGTGTATTCTTTATTCTCTTTATGTTGCTCTCTGCAGCAGAGCTTGCAGGACATATGGAATTAATATCCAGCTTAGCTCTTGGTCTATTGATATTTAGCTTCTTTCTTCTTAAGAAGAGATATAATTGGAACATTAAGAGGTATATCCCTATTCTGCTGGTTATAATGGCAGGTCTGATGTTTTTGGGTGAGAAGAAATATTTAAAAGAAGAGTATGATAGGTATATTAAATATGCTCCTTTTCCTAAGGAAGAGGCGGAAGGCTGGAAACATCTAAATGAGATAACAGCTGATGGAGCTAATGTTGCCTATGTTGGACGTCCTCAGGCCTATCCTTTATACGGGACTAAGCTGAAAAATAATGTTTATTACATTTCAGTAAATGAGAAGGAACCTTATTTACATGCATATAAGGATAGTTATTACGAATGGAGTCCTGATTATAATCTTAAACATGCTGTAATAAGGGCCAATGAAAATTATAGAGGTAATGCTGATTATAATGTTTGGCTTAAGAATTTAAGAGCCAAAGATATAGATTTTCTATTTATCTATGCGCTGCACAGGATAGAGGATTTTCCTTTTGAAGATAGCTGGGCAGAGAACCATCCTAAGGTGTTTAATTTGGTTTTTTCAAATAGATTGGTGCATATCTATAAGGCTAATAGATGAAAGTCAGTATTATAATACCCGCCCACAACGAAGAGTATTTAATAGCTAAGATATTGGCTGATATAGTAAGCCGGACACCGCTTGAGATAGTAGAAGAGATTATTGTAGTAGATGACCATTCAGTAGATACTACAGCCAGTGTTGTCAGTAAATTTGCTCAAAATCATACTGCATTTAATATCAAAGCTGTTTCTAATAATACCCCTGCAGGTTTTGCCAATGCTTTAAGGTTTGGAATAGAAAAAGCAAGAGGCGATCTGATTATACATTTAATGGCTGATGAGTGTGACAGGATTAGTGATATCTCTTTGATGTTTAATAAATTTAAAACTAGTAATGCAGATATAGTCTGCGGTTCCAGGTATATGGAGTCTGGAGAGAGAAACGGAGGGTCTGTATTGAAGGGTTTTTTCTCTCGTTTTGTCGGCGTGAGCCTGCATTCCATTATAAATATTCCTACCAGAGATTGCAGCAATGCTTTTAAGATGTATAGAAAGAAGATATTAGATAAGATTATACTCAATTCTAATGGTTTTGAAGTTTCCATGGAATTATGTTTAAAAGCTTATCTTTTAGGTTATAAGATAGATGAGGTCTCCACTGTCTGGCATGAGAGGGAGGAGGGCAGTTCTGATTTTAAGATGTTTAAGGAGTCATCCGGATATATCAGATTGTATTTCTGGGCTATTTTTAAATATTTCCAAAGTAGAATGTATGCTGTAAAATCATAGGGTTATGAAAGGTATAATTTTAGCAGGCGGTAAAGCAACAAGACTATATCCTGTAACAAAAGGGGTATGTAAGCAGATGCTGCCTGTCTATGATAAGCCGATGGTATATTACCCCCTTTCTATTTTAATGTTTTCTGGGATAAGAGAGATTCTCATTATTTCAACTCCGCAGGCTATTGATGGATTTAAAAGCTTATTTAATAGCGGGGAAGATTTTGGACTTAGTATTGATTATGCAGTACAAGAGGAACCGAGAGGAATTGCAGAAAGTTTTATTATAGCGGAGGATTTTATCGGGGAAGATAGTGTCTGCCTTATATTGGGGGACAACATATTCTACGGTCATGATTTTCCTGATATCTGCAGGAATGCTCTTGATTCTCGTGAGGGTGCTTTAGTATTTGGATATTATGTCAATGACCCTGATCGTTATGCAGTAATAGATTTTGACAAAGATAATAAAGTAATTTCTATAGAAGAGAAACCTGAAAAACCAAAGTCTAACTGGGCTGTAACAGGACTATATTTTTATGATAATAAGGTTGTTAATATTGCAAAGAATCTTAAACCCTCTGCCAGAGGAGAGCTTGAGATTACCGATGTAAATAAGGAATATCTTAGACGGGGTGAATTGAACGTCAAATTATTGGGCCGTGGTTATGCCTGGCTTGATACTGGAACACATGATTCTTTAATTGATGCTTCTATTTTTATAAAAACAATAGAGGAGAGGCAGGGATTAAAGATAGGCTGTATAGAGGAGATAGCATATAGAATGGGATATATTGATAGAAAACAGTTAAAAAAGTTAGCAGAAAAGATAAATATGACATATGGAGAATATCTAATAAGGGTTGCCAATGAAGAATAGTAAAGATGTATTGATTTTAGGCAAAGGTTTTATAGGTGAGATGTTAGAGAGAGCATTACAGTGCTCTATAACTGATAAATATATCAGCTCCTTTAGGGATGCTCAGAAAATTATTGAAGAGTTTAAGCCTAAAGTTTTAATCAACTGTATAGGTTCAACCGGTGAAAACAACGTTGATGATTGTGAAAAGAATCCGGATAAGACTTTGATGGCAAATACATTTGTTCCGATTATTCTTTCTGAGGCAGCATTACGTTACAATATTAAACTTATACATATATCAAGCGGCTGTATCTATCATTTTAATTATTCAGAAGATGAGCCTATAGCTGAAGATAAAATTCCTGATTTTTTTGAGCTTTTCTATAGTCGAACAAAAATATATTCTGAACAGATCTTGAAAATATTGGCTAAAAAATATTCTATTCTGATTGTAAAAATACGTATTCCTTTAACAGGCTTCCCTCATCCCAAGAACCTTCTTACTAAGTTAATTGAATATAAGAGTATTATAGATATACCCAATTCGATCACTTATATACCGGATTTTATAAATGCATTAGAGCATTTAATTAATATAGGAGCAGAAGGAATTTATAATGCAGTTAATAAAGGGGGATTAAAGTATTCCGAGCTTTTAGATGTTTACAGGAAGTATACTCCTGATTTTAACTATAAGATAATCGACATTAAAGAGCTTGGTTTAGTTAGAACCAATCTTATTTTATCTACAGATAAATTGGAAAAGACAGGATTTAAAATAAGAGATATCCATGATGTTTTAGAAGAATGCGTAAAAAACTACATAAAGTATTAATAACGGGCGGCGCTGGGTTTATCGGCAGTGAATTCGTAAGGCTTCTTGCAGGGCGTAGATATGAAATAATAGTTGTTGATAAGCTAACCTATGCCGGCGATTTAGAAAGATTAAAAACTCTAGAAGAGAAGTATAAGTTTTATAAATTAGATATATGCGATAGATACGGTATAGAGAAGATTTTTAAGCAGGAGAGACCTGATATAGTAGTTCATTTTGCCGCTCAAACCCATGTAGATAGAAGCATAAAAGATGCAGCAGTGTTCATAGAGACAAACATAAAAGGAACTCAGAACTTATTAGATGCTGCCAAAAAATACAGAATTAAAAAGTTTATTCATATCTCAACAGATGAAGTATATGGCGAGATAAAAAAAGGAAAGTTTAATGAAGATTCTCACTTGCAGCCCGGCAATCCTTATGCCGCTTCAAAGGCAGCTGCCGATTTACTTATAAAGTCATATATCAGGACTTATGATTTTCCTGCAGTAATTGTAAGGCCGTGCAATAACTACGGGCCCTGGCAGTATCCTGAAAAACTTGTCCCTTTAACCATTGTTAAACTGTTAGATAATAAGCAGGTTCCTATTTACGGCAAGGGGGTTAATAAAAGAGAGTGGCTCTATGTAGCTGATTGTGCTGGAGGTATTTTAAAGATAATGGAGTCTGGTAAGCCTGGAGAAATCTATAATTTAGGCAGCGGTATAGAGAAAATGAATTTAAATCTAGCAAAGAAGATTATTAAGATTTTAGGCAGTTCGGAGCATTTAATTAAATTTGTAACAGACCGGCCTGGCCACGATTTAAGATACTGTTTAGATTCAACCAAGATAAATAAACTTGGCTGGAAACCTAAAACCAGTTTTGATGAAGGAATTAATCAGACGGTGCTCTGGTATAAGGAAAATAGTCAGTGGCTGGAGACTAAAATTGAATATTTAAGGAAATATTGGCGGGATGCTTACCGCAAGAAGTAATCACCTGATTGTAATCAGCGTTTTTTAAATAATAATTTTCATAAATAGCTATGAGTAAGAAAAAAGATATTAGAGATGTATTTTTATCTCTTGTGCCGGATAAGACTAAAAGAATACTGGATATAGGTTGTGGTGCTGGCGGGTTCTCTGAGAAGTTAAAAAACAGAGGCGTAGAAGAGATTGTAGGGATAGAAAAAAACTCTGAATTATGCAAGTTAGCTAAAGATAGATTGAATGAAGTCTTCTCAGCAGATATAGAGAATTTTCAGCTCTCTTATCCTAAGGAATACTTCGATTGTATTATCTATGCGGATATTTTAGAGCATTTAATTGAGCCTTTAAATGTTTTGATAAGCTATAAAAAGTATTTAAAAGATCAAGGCTTCATAATAGCCAGCATACCTAATATTCGCTACTATAAGGTAATTTTAAGATTAATTTTAGGTGGAACTTGGGATTATATGGATGAGGGCGGCCTTTTAGATAAGACTCATTTGAGGTTTTTTACTTTAGTAAATATTAAGGAACTTTTCCAGAAAGCTGGTTTTGAGATTGTTGAAATTAAAAGAAATATAGTGGCTGCTCGAGGATTTAAAATATTGAATATTTTATTTTTTAATAAATTAAAGGGTTTTCTTAGTTATCAGTATTTTATTAAAGCAAAGAAAAATAAACTTGGTTTTATTGAGAAAAAGAGAAAGGTTTACTCATTCTGAAATGAACTCTATTTGTGATGTAGTAGTTCTTACCTGGAACCAGCTAGATGTAGTTAAAAAGTGCATTGAGAGTTTTTTTGAAAAAACGAATATCCCTTCCAGATTAATCATTATTGATAATAATAGCTGTGACGGAACGAAAGAGTATATAGCTTCATTGAAAGATACAGAGAATCATCAAGTTAGTATCGTGCTGAATAGTGAAAACAGAGGTTTTGTGAGAGGGATGAACCAGGGAATAGCTCTATCAGAGGCTCCCTATGTATGCTTAGCAAATAGTGATTTGATTTTTACCAAAGACTGGCTTAAAGAGATAATTTTGGTGTTCGAAAAGTACCCGGATGTAGGGGTTTTGAATCCGGACAGCAACAATCTAGGATTAAGATTTGATAAAGGAGAGTCTTTAGATGAAGCTGCTGAGAGATTGAAAATTAGAGAAAGTGGCGATTTTGAAGAGATGCCCTTCTGCATAGGTTTTTGCATGCTGATAAGAAGGAGTGTGATTGAAAAGGTGGGAGTATTATCAGAAGAGTTTATACCTATGTTTTTTGAAGATACGGATTATTCGATGAAATCTAATCAGGCAGGATATAGAGTAGGAGTAGCTAAGAGATCTTATGTCTGGCACGAAGAGCATGTCTCTTTAAAGGATATAGGAGATAAGAGAAAAGAGGAAATTTTTAAAAACAGCAGAGATGTTTTCTTTAAAAAATGGGGTAAGATTTTGCGTATCGCATGGATTGTGGAAAATTACAAAGAGTTGGTCGAGAATATTAATCGAGGTATAGAGTTAGCGCGAAATGGTAATTTTGTATGGTTTTTTGTTAAGAATTTAAAAGTAAACAAAGATAAAATCTTTAAAGAGAATGGGTTTATTAAACATTCCGGAGTCTATTTCATTAGTTACAGGAATAGAGTCGACTTAATGTGGAAAATCTTGAAAAAGAAGAAAAGATATCAGCCGATAATAGTAAAAAGTAGATTTTTGGGGTATCTCTTCGCTAACTTAGGATATGAAGTGATAAAGAAGTTCGATAGAAGTAAAATAACAGAGATAAAAAAGATAGGTTAAAATCAATATTCTCTCCAATATAAGCTTAAGATAAAGAATTACAAAGATTGTAATGGAGTAGATAGAGATGTCCGGATTATTTAGATTGATTAAAAAGATTCTTAGTAAATAGGGTATTTAGTTATTTTAAAAATAAAGTATATAGTGTAAAATTTCATAACCATGAAACTTAAATTTAAGATCTTAATACCTCTAGCTGTATTGGTTATAGCAGCTGTATCTTATTCAAGATTTCTATTGTTTGACAGAAACAATTTAAATTTACCTCAAAATATTAATAATCTCCATTATCAGGCTTACTGGTGGATAATACCGGTTGGAGAAGCGGTTCTTACTGTAAGCGAGAATCAACTTTATAACGGGGAAGATGCTGTTTTAATAGAAGCAGAAGCAGAGACGAAAGGTATATTCGAGACTATCTTTGGTATTAAAACTAAGATGAACTCCGTTGTTGATGCTGAGACTATGCTCCCTATCCTTTTCAGAGAAGTAACTTATCGTGTGGATGAGAAAAAAGAGGATAAGATTATAAATTACGATCAGGAAAACAATAAGTTAACTACAAAAGATGCTATCTGCCGTATCTTACCCAGTACCCATGACCCTCTCTCTGCAATTATGTTTTTAAGGAATAAGGATATTAAGGAAGGAGATAATATAGAGATAAATCTAAATAGTAATCGAAGTAATTATAAAGTTGGGATTGATGTAATGAATAAAATTAAGAATAGAGAGAGAGAATTCTTCCATCTTAAAGGTCTATCTGAAAGAAGACAGGGTGAGAAAGCGCGCCACAGAGTTGAGTTCTCACTCTATATAACAGAAGGTGAGCATATTCCTGTTTTAATTAGAGCTTTTACTCCTCTTGGGCCTATTGCATTTAAACTGGTTAATCCTGATTAAGTCTATTAAACAATATTGTGAAGATACTAGGGATTGCGGCGCCGTTCGGACATGACTCATCAGCAGCCCTTATTGTTGATGGTAAGATAGTTGCGGCAGTTGAAGAAGAGCGTTTTACACGTAAGAAGCATGCTGAAGGACAGCTCCCCCTAAACTCTGTTAAATACTGCCTTGAGGCCTCAGGATTAAGGCCGGAGGATATAGATATTATAGCCTATCCCTGGGCTGTCAGTGCTCTGCGCAGCAAGAGAAGAGAGTATCTCTTCAGGACTTTTAAGAGCAGGCCTTCAAGAGCATATAAGAAGTTCTTCCGTAATAGAAAGGAGTTTAATGACCAGATAAACTTTATAAATAAAACACTCTCTCCCTGCGGTTTTGATACAGACAATATAAATATCAGGTGGGTTGAGCACCACACGGCTCATGCAGCAAGCAGTTTTTACTTATCAGGCATGAGCGAAGCAGCCTATCTCTCTATTGATGCAGGGGGTGAGATAGTATCGACTCTGATTGGGAAGGCAAAAGACAGCAGGCTGACTAAGATAAAAGAGATTATAGCACCTGATTCTCTGGGCGACTTTTATGCCACCATGACAGATTACCTGGGTTTCAGGCGCGGCAATGGCGAATATAAGGTTATGGGTATGGCGCCGTACGGCGATCCCGATAATTTTAATTTTGACCATATTATTAACTGGATAGATAGAAAGAAAAGCTATTGCTGTAATGATGACTATGTCTGGGTGCAGAGAAGCAGGAGGTTTAAAGCTGATAAGGTCTATTCCAAGAAGATGGTTGATGAGTTTGGCTTGGAGAGAGAAGGAGAGGGTCTATCAGAGCCTTATATTCATATCGCAGCAGTTACACAGAAGAAGTTGGAGGATATAACGGTTAAACTTATCGATACTTATCTTAAAGATGAATTAGAGAGGCATGGTAATCTCTGTTTTGCAGGGGGCTGTGCTTTAAATGTTGCCTTAAACAGGGTATTACTTAAGCTGCCTTATATAAAGAGACTCTTTGTTCAGCCTGCATCTCATGATTCAGGGGGTTCTCTGGGCGCTGCAGCTTTTGCAGCAGTAGAGGCAGGGGATAGAGTTGAAGTTATGAATCATGTCTATTACGGTCCGGAGTACTCTAATAGTCAGATAGAAGGCGAGCTTAAAAGGTCAGGCCTTGCATATAAGTATGAAGATAATATAGCTGAGACTGTAGCTGATCTATTATGCCAGGATGAGATTGTCGGCTGGTTCCAGGGCAGGATGGAGTGGGGACCAAGAGCATTAGGGGCAAGGAGTATAATAGGCAATCCAACAATACCCGGAACAGCTGATAGAATAAATGCTTTAATAAAATTCAGAGAGAAGTGGCGCCCATTCTGCCCTTCTATCTTAAGAGAGTTTGCCTCTGATATCCTAAACTCAGACCACCCGGCTCCTTTTATGGCTATAGCCTTCGATGTTAACGAAAGCTGGCGTGAGAAGATACCTGAAGTAGTCCATGTCAATGGAACCTGCAGGCCGCAGATAGTAGATGAACATACCAACCTGAAGTACTATAAGCTTATTAAGAGCTTTCAGCATAAAACCGGGGTACCTGTCGTCATAAATACATCTTTAAACAGAAAAGGTGAGCCTATAGTCTGTACCCCTCATGATGCGGTAGAGATGTTTAAGGGGAGCGGGTTAGAATATATGGCAATAGGTGATTACTTGGTTTGGAAATAGCATTAATTAAATATGTTAATTACTCCTAAAAGAAAGTCAAAAATATCTAAGTTTTTAAGAAAAACAAAACTCAGTTATCTTCCTTACCGTCTTGGTATTGAGCCGGGTAATATTTGCAATCTTAAGTGTCCTCTATGCCCCACAGGCAGCGGCGATCTTTCTATGAAGAAAGGTTTTATGGAATTGACTCTGTTCAAAAAAATAGTAGATGAGATTAAGGGCAGTATATCATCTTTAAATTTTTATAGCTGGGGAGAGCCGTTGTTAAACCCAGATTTTATCTCAATGATAGAATATGTAAAAAAAGTGAATAGTAGTATATATGTTACAACAAGCACTAACTTGAATATAAACAATAGAGATTTGCTGGTCTCTTTAGTCAGGTCTGGAATTGATAAGATAATAGTCTCTTGTGATGGTATAACAGCTGAGAGTTATCTGAAATATCGTGTTGGCGGAGATTTTAATCTTGTTATGAATAATTTGAAATTTATCCATGATATTGAGAAGAGATATAATAAATCAATAGTGCTTTGGAACTTCATGGTATTTAAACATAACGAAAAAGAGGTAGAGAAAGCTATTCAGCTGGCAAAATCTTTAGAAGTTAATTTGGATATAGGTAAAATGCGTGTCTCACTTAAGGATGATATAATGAAAACACATAGTGAAAATATAGAAAAGTATAAAGAATGGATTCCAGATAGTCCGGAGTATAGCGGTTACGATAAAGAAAAGAATATACCAAAGAAGATAATAAAGACATGTATTAAGCCATGGCAGGAGATAAGCATAAACTGGGACGGCAAGGTTTTTCCATGCTGCGGTGTCTATGGTGATTTCTTTAGTCTGGGAAATGTTAAAGATAGCTCTATAAGAGAGGTTTGGAATAATGAGCTCTATCGTATTGCACGGCATGAGATTTTAAATAAAAAAGTCAAGGTAAAGACTATCTGTGGAATCTGTAAGAGCACAGGTTTTATGTCAATGTAAGGTTTATTAATGAAAAAAGCTCTTCTATTCAGAAATGATAGACTCGGTGAGTTCCTCTTGAATATCCCAGCTTTACGCGCAATAAAAGAGACTTATAATTCTAAAGTAACAATAGTCGTTAGCGAATATTTAAAAGATTTAGCCTCCTGCATTGAATATGTAGATAAGGTCTTAGTCTGGAATAATGAGAAACACTCTTTAATTGATATCTTAAGGTTTAGTTCTAAATTAAAAGCTGAGAAGTTTGATTTCTCAATCTCTTTTAATCCTACAAAAGAGGCCCATCTAATTGGTTTTTTAAGCAGGATACCCATAAGAGCCGGTTACGATAAAAAACTCGGGTTTTTGCTGAATCACAAGATAAAAGACTATAAAGCACTCTCTTTAATGCATGAGGTTGAGTATAACCTTGAATTAGTCAGCCTAATAGGTGCTGAGACAAGGAATAGGGATTTAAACATTAAAGTTTCCAATGAAGTTTTAGTCCAATGGGATAGTTTTTTAAAAGAGAAAAATATAACTAAATATATGGTAGTTCATCCTTTTACATCTTATGACTGGAAGAGTTGGCCGATGGATAGATATTTTAAGTTAATTCAGGAACTTAAAGATAAAATAGAGATTGTAATTGTCGGGGGAGAAGAGAATAAAGACAACAACAAATTTGACTCTTTAGTGGATGACTTAAGAGTATTTAATCTTGTTGGTAAGACTGACTTACTTAAGCTCTCTGCAGTCTTAAAAAAAGCAGCTCTCTTAGTTTCAAACGATAGCGGTCCGGTTCATCTATCATGCTCTGTCAATACGCCTGTAGTCGCGTTATTTAATACCTCAAAGCAGCAGTTGTCGGCTAGGAGATGGGGCCCTTGGGGAGATAATCATAGCGTTATTGAGAGCGGTAATATTTCAGATATTGAGGTCTCAAAAGTATTAAATAAAGCCTCTGAATATCTTTTTTAACTAAAGCACTCCTTAAATATTGTTCTCCTTGACTCTGAAATTGGCTGTATTATAATAGTATTGTCTCTGCGATGAGCGCTTGTTGGCTAGTATAAATTTGAGTCAAATTTATAACTTAGGGTGTTCGGAGTCAAGTCAGCTTATTGCGCCTCAAGAGCAGTAGAGGTACAGACGCTGGCCTGCAGAGCGCCCACTTGTTGAGAGAGCTCAATAATCATCTAGTTAGCGGCGGCATCGCGGAGTCTTTTTATTACCACATGGATCTGCTTCACATTATTGTTCTAATTTTTTGAATAAAATTATTATTGACAAATTTCCTTAAACTACATATATTATGTAGTATATGGAAAGATATGATTTAGGTATTTTAACAAAAAAAATCTATGATTCAGATATCTCTTTTTTTACGATTAAGACAATTAGGGATATTTTAGAGATTAAAAAAGAAAGTACTTTTTTCGCTATAATGAATAGATTGGTAGAATCAGAGTTATTCATCAAGATTGAAAAAGGGAAGTATCTTCTGTCTAACAATAATATCTCTGATTTTACTTTGGCTAATTTAATCTATCAGCCTTCTTATATATCTTTTGAAGCTGCTTTAAGTTTTTATGGGATTCTATCACAGTTTCCTTATGAGATATCTAGTGCTAGCGTAAAAAAGACTATCAGAAAGGTCTTTGAGGGCAAGATCTTTACTTACAACCATATAAAGAAAGATTTATTTTGGGGTTATGAAAAAAAGAACAATGAACTAATTGCTTTACCTGAAAAAGCATTATTAGATCAATTGTATATCGCGGCCAATGGTTATAAGAGAATAGATTTAGATGAGTATGATTTAGATAGAATCAATATTGTAAGATTAAGGGAGTATCTATCTAAATATCCAAAAACGAGGCAGTTTAATAGTATTATAGGGAAAGCAAGGAGTTATGTTAAGTTATGATAACTAAAGAACAGCTTCATTCTTTAGCTAAGGAAAATAAAATCAGTGAAACTGTTATCTTTCGAGAATATTTACAGCTACTTTTCTTAAGCGAATTATATTCTAAAAAAGAGGCTACTAAAATATTTTTTAAAGGTGGTACAGCTCTACATCTTATTTATGGAGCTTTGCGGTTTTCTGAAGATTTAGATTTTACAGTAGAATTAGAAGAAAAAGATTTTATAGGATTTATTTCAGATTTTTTAAAATCATTATCAAAAAAAGAGTCTATTAATTTTAAAGAGAGAAAGACTATTACTGGGAAGAAGTTCTTACTAACAGTTTCTCCTGGGATTTTGCCGTATAAATCCTTTGTTAGTTTAGATTTTTCTTTTAGGGAAAAAGTCATAGAGCCTCAAAAATCATTTCTTCATACTGCTTTTCCTGTTCTTTTTAGTTCTTATGTTTATCATTTTTCAAAAGAGGAGATTTTGGCTGAAAAAATCAGAGCTCTATTAACTAGGGCTAAGGGCAGGGATATGTACGACCTATGGTTTCTTTTTAATCAAGGGGTTAAGTTAAATGGGGATTTAATTAAGGAGAAATTAAAATATTATAATTTATTAGATATTGATAATACTGAGATATTAGAAAAGATTAAAGGATTTTCAAAGAAAGATTTTGTTTTAGATATGCGCCCGTTTTTACCTCTTTATCAGAGAGATAAGCTGCCTGATTTTTTTGATTACCTTATAGATTTTTTGAAAAAGAAATTAAGTTGAATAGATAATATTATAAATATTTTATTTTAAAAGAGTCTCTCTTTTGTTAAAATTTAACAGCATATGAAGAAAAATACCCCTACTTTTGAGGAGATTATAGCCAGACTTAACTCTTTCTGGAGTAAGCAGGGATGTTCTCTGTTACAGCCTTACGATATGGAGGTTGGCGCAGGAACTTTCCACCCGGCTACTTTCTTTAGTTCTCTGGATAAAAATCCCAGGAGATTTGCCTATGTTCAAGGCTCCCGCAGGCCGACTGACGGAAGGTACGGTGATAACCCTTTAAGAGCGGGTTCTTATTACCAGTATCAGGTAATACTCAAGCCCTCGCCGGATAATGTCAGAGAGCTCTATCTAAAGAGCTTAAAGGCAATAGGTTTTAATCTAGATAATTATGATCTCAGATTTGTTGAGGATGACTGGGAGTCACCCACACTTGGTGCCTGGGGGCTTGGCTGGGAGGTCTGGCTGGACAGCCTTGAGGTTACTCAGTTTACCTACTTCCAGCAGGTCGGCGGGTTTAATTTAGATGATATAACAGTAGAGATAACATACGGGCTTGAGAGGCTCTCAATCTACTTGCAGGATACTCTGGAGATATCGGATTTAATCTGGTCCAGCGGTGTTAAATACGGTGATTTACATGACGTGCGCGAGAGAGAACTCTGCAGTTATAACTTTAAATTTGCCGATATAGAGAGCTACAAGAAGATATACTCTCTATTTGAAAGAGAGGCTGACAGGCTTATCAAAGAAGGCCTGCTCTATCCAGCCTATGAGATGGTATTAAAGCTGTCTCATACATTTAATATCCTGGATGCCAGAGGTGCGCTATCTGTAACAGAGCGTCAGAACTATATCACATCAATCAGGAAGAGGGCCAAGGGCTGCGCCAGGCTGTACCTAAAGAGGCAGGAGTCTTAATCATGGCCTCAAAGTCTGATTTCTTAATAGAGCTTGGAGCTGAAGAGATTCCATCTAATCTGATAGAGTCCATATCAGAGCAATTTAAAGATAGTTTTATTGCAACTCTCTGTAAGGAGGGGGTAAAGGTAGAGAGAGCAGATATAGAAGCAGCTGCAACCTCCAAGCGCCTTCTTCTCTTTGGAGAGCTTAATAGTGAGAGCGAGTCTAAAGAGGTAACTCTTCAAGGTCCAAGTGAAAAAATTGCTTACGATAAAGATGGCAAACCTACTCAGGCTCTAGCTGGATTTGTTAAATCTCAAGGAGTCTTAATTGAAGATGCATTTATAGAGTCTACAGATAGAGGGAGATATCTATTTATAAAGAAGAGAGAGAAGTCCCGAAAGACAGAGGATATAATAGTCCAAGCATTGCTTGGTATAATATCAGATATATCTATTCCAAGGTATATGAAGTGGGATAGCTCCAGTTTTAAGTTTACCCGCCCTATCAGATCGATTCTCCTGATCTTCGGCTCAACTATTTTAAAAAGGGATTTTAATGGTATTAAGTCATCTGACTTTACTTTAATACGGGAATCTTCAAGCATAAAGAGAGTAAAAGTAGGTTCAAAAGAGGGTTACTTTAAAGAGTTAAAGGCGAGAGGTATAGTCCTCTCTATTAAAGAGCGAGAGAAGAGAATAAAGAGCCTCTTAGATAGAGAGGCTAAGAAGGCAGGGTTTAAGTTATACCCTCAAGCTGAACTATTGGCTGAAGTGGTAAATTTAGTCCAAAGCCCTGCTGTTATAAGATGCAGTTTCAATAAGAGTTATCTTAAGCTTCCCAAGGTAGTTCTCATGGCCTCTATGGCAAAATACCAGAGGGTCTTTGCTCTGGTTGACAAGGATTCTAAACTGGAAAATCAGTTCTTGGCTGTATTAGATTCAAGCCCTAAGAATAAGAGCTCTATAAGGCGTCATTATGAGTTTGTACTGGATGCCCGTCTCAGGGATGCAGCGCTCTTCTATAATGAGGATATAGAGAGTTCATTGGATAGCAGAGTAGAGAGGTTAAAGGGTATAGTCTTGCATGATGAGTTAGGGACTTTGCTGGATAAGACCAGCAGACTCAAGTTAATGGCTAAAGAGATATCAAAGATACTTAACTTCGACGATAAAAAGACCAAGGACTTTATCCGTTCAGTTGAGCTCTCCAAGGTAGACCTATTGACAAAGATGGTCTATGAGTTCCCTTCTCTTGAAGGTGTCATGGGCGGGATCTACGCCGGGCATCAGAGAGAGAGTAAAGGAGTAGCTGCTGCAATAGCTGAGCATTATAAGCCGAGGAGTAATGATGACAGCTTACCCAATACAGAGTTAGGGGCATTGCTATCATTGGTTGATAAGCTCTACAATGTAGCCGGAATCTTAGGTATTGGCGTGGTTCCGTCAGGAAGTACGGACCCTTTTACAATAAG
The DNA here is from genome assembly GCA_030765505.1 of Candidatus Kaelpia imicola. Taxonomy (NCBI): domain Bacteria; kingdom Pseudomonadati; phylum Candidatus Omnitrophota; genus Candidatus Kaelpia; species Candidatus Kaelpia imicola. The sequence goes on from JAVCCL010000035.1 coordinate 18,323, forward strand.
GCGTCAGATTCAATCTATTGTCAGAATACTTATTCAATACCAGCTTGAGATCTCACTTGAAAATCTCTTCTCACTTGCCTTCATGCTCTTTAAGAACTCTTTAAGTGAAGATTATGATAGAGTAAAAAACATATTCTTATCAATCGCGGGAGAGAGGTTCTCTCTCTTAATGGCTGATGCGGGTATAGCCTCTGATCTGGTAGAGGCTGTATCAGAGGTTAATTTCAAGGTTCCATCCGAGGTCTATCTAAGGCTGAGACAGCTTCTCAATATCTATGAAACAGAAGATTTTTATAAGGCTCTCAAGGTTGCCGAGAGGACCGGGAGAATAGTAAAAGATAAAGGAGAGTTAACCGGCAGTATTGATAGAAGACTATTAAAAGAGAGAGAAGAGCTGGAACTTTACAAGGTATATCTTGAGGTAGAAGATAAGATTGCAGAGAGAGTAGATAAAAGAGAGTATGGTAAAGCAGCTATTTTGTACGGAAAGAGTTTTTATGATATAATAGACAGGTTTTTTAGCGAGGTCTTGGTTAACGTGGATGAAAAAAAATTAAGAGAGAACAGAAAGCTGCTTCTCTCTGAAGTTAATAGACTATTAACTGAAAGGGTTTTAAATCCAAAAGAAATGGAGGTATTAAAAGATGCAAAGTCAACCCAGCGCAAAAACAGATCCAACAATGACTGATAAGTATATCTACTCTTTCTCATCAGGTAAGGCGGATGGAGATGCTGCTATGAAGAATCTTCTGGGTGGAAAGGGAGCAAACTTGGCAGAGATGACCAATCTTGGAATTCCGGTTCCGGCAGGTTTTACAATCTCAACCCAGAGCTGCATCTACTATACAGAGCACAATGAGTGGCCTAGAGGATTAGAGGCTGAACTTAGACAGGCCATTAAGAATTTGGAAGAGGTAACAGCTAAGGGTTTTGGCGATAGAGAGAATCCGCTCCTTGTGTCTGTCAGGTCTGGTGCAAGGGTATCTATGCCTGGAATGATGGATACGATATTAAACCTTGGTTTAAATGATGATGCTGTTCAGGGCTTGATTAAGAAGACCGATAATCCAAGATTTGCTTACGATGCTTACAGAAGGTTTATCCAGATGTTTGGAAGTGTTGTCTTAGAGATTGAGCATAGTAAGTTTGAGAAGCTGATAGAGAAGAAGAAGGAAGATAAAGGTGCTGAGATTGATACAGATTTAAAGGCCGAAGATTTAAAAGAGCTGGTTGGAGAGTATAAAGCACTTGTTAAAGAGGAGACCGGTAAAGATTTCCCCGACGAAGCCTGGGATCAGCTTGTCGAGTCTACCAACGCCGTCTTTAAATCCTGGGGTAACAAACGTGCGAATACCTATCGTGAGCTGAATAAGATTCCGCATGATCTGGGAACAGCTGTAAATATACAGACAATGGTATTCGGTAATATGGGTGATACATCAGGTACCGGAGTTGCATTTACAAGAGACCCCTCAACGGGTGAGAGAGTCTATTACGGTGAGTTTCTTATCAATGCTCAGGGTGAGGATGTTGTTGCAGGTATCAGAACTCCTGAGCCTCTGGCAGACCTGGAGAGAGAGATGCCGGCAATCTATAAAGAGTTAACAGCTATCTTTGATAAACTTGAGACTCATTACAAGGATATGCAGGATCTTGAGTTTACAATAGAAGATAATACGTTATATCTCCTGCAGACCAGAACAGGTAAGCGTACTGCACTCTCTGCTGTAAATATTGCAGTAGATATGGTCAATGAAGGATTGATTGATGAGAGAGAGGCTATTATGAGAGTTATGCCTGAGCAGCTGGATAGACTTCTGCATCCTATGATAGACCCCAAAGAGAGTATTACCGTTATCGCTAAGGGTCTTCCGGCTTCTCCCGGTGCTGCAGTAGGTAAGGTTGTATTTGAATCTGATGATGCAATAGAGATGGCTAAAAACGGAGAGAAGGTAGTGCTTGTCCGTACTGAGACCTCACCTGAGGATATCGGCGGCATGGCCTCCGCTGAAGGAATCTTAACAGCAAGGGGCGGCATGACATCACATGCTGCTGTTGTAGGACGCGGCATGGGTAAGTGCTGTGTTGTAGGCTGTACCGCTATCTCCATAAATGAAGAAGAAGAGTATCTCTCGGTTGGAGAGCTGAAGATAGAGAGAGGCGATACCATCACTCTTAACGGTTCAACAGGCGATGTTATCCAGGGCAGAGTTAAATTGATTGAGCCTGAGGTCAGCGGTAATTTCAGGACTCTTATGGAGTGGGCCGATAAATATAAAACTTTAGGCGTTAGAACAAATGCTGACTCTCCCGGAGATGCTAAAGTTGCGCTTGATTTTGGAGCTGAAGGTATAGGTCTATGCCGTACGGAGCATATGTTTTTCGGTGAAGATAGAATCAAAGCAGTACGTAAGATGATACTTGCTGATAATAAAGAGGCAAGAGAAGAGTCGCTTTTAAAGCTTCTTCCGCTTCAGCAGGGTGACTTTAAAGGTATCTTTGAGGTTATGGACGGTCTACCTGTTACGATAAGGCTCCTTGACCCGCCTCTGCATGAGTTCCTGCCTCAGGGTGATGAAGATATTGAAAGAGTTGCAAATGATTTAGGAATTGAGAAGAGAGAGTTAAAGAGCAAGGTTGAACAGTTAAAAGAGTTTAACCCTATGCTTGGTCATAGAGGCTGCCGTCTGGGTATAACCTATCCTGAGATCTATAAGATGCAGGCAGAGGCGATATTTAAAGCTCAAGGTGAGGTGCAGAAGTCCGGTAAGAATGCTATAGTAGAGGTTATGATACCTCTTGTGGGAGATGTAAATGAGTTAAAAGGTTTAAAACAGGATGTAATTGATGCAGCAGATAGAGTTCAGAAAGAGCTTGGTATTGAGTTGAAGTATATGATCGGAACCATGATAGAGATCCCCAGAGCAGCTTTAACGGCGGGTGAGATAGCTAAAGAGGCTGAGTTCTTCAGCTTCGGGACGAATGACCTTACTCAGATGACATTCGGTTTCTCACGCGATGATATTGCAAAGTTCTTGCCCGTATACCTTGAGAATAAGATCTTAAAGGAAGATCCTTTTATGGTCTTAGACCAGGCTGGAGTCGGTCAGCTAGTCAAGATGGGAATAGAGAGGGGCAGAGCAGCGAATCCAAAGTTAAAGATTGGAATCTGCGGAGAGCATGGCGGTGAACCGGAGTCTGTTACGTTCTGTCATAAGGTTGGAATGAACTACGTCAGCTGTTCGCCCTATAGAGTTCCGATAGCGAAACTTGCTGCTGCACAAGCAGCACTTAGCTGAAAAGTCTATATGAGCTTTGATGTATTAAGAGATTATTTTAGGGAGATAAGAAAGATTCCGGTTCTCTCTTTTGATGAAGAGAAGGAGCTGGTTATAAGAGCGCAGAAAGGGAACGAGAATGCGCGGGTTAAACTTATTAGAAGCAACCTGCGTCTTGTTGTTAAGATAGCCAGGAAGTATGAGAGATACGGCATGTCTTTACCCGACTTAATTGAAGAGGGTAATATCGGTCTTATGAAGGCATTGCACAGGTTCAATGTCGAGCTGGGCTACAGGTTCTCAACCTATGCATCCTGGTGGATAAGACAGCATGTCATAAGAGCTCTTGCCAATCAATCCAGGGTTGTCAGAATTCCGGTCTACATGACTGAACTTCTGTATAAGATGCGTAAAGCTCAGGAGAGGCTTATTCAAAAATACGGACGCAGGCCTACGGATGAAGAGCTCGCGAAGGCCTTAAAGGTTAAGGTCTCCAAGATCCATCGACTTAAGAAGGTTCAGTATAATGCCTCTTCACTTGATAGGCGCATAAGCGAAGACAGTGATGTTGAGTTTATCGATCTTCTGCAGGATGATGAGATAGGGGCGATAGATGAGCTTGTCAATCTCTTTGAGAGAGAGGAGGTTGAGGCGCTGCTCCTTTTTATGGATGAGCGCTCTAGAGATATTATTAAGCTGAGATTCGGTCTTAAAAGCGGGATTCCAAAGACATTGGCTGAGATAGCAAGAAAATTTAATATCACAAGAGAGCGCGTGAGGCAGATTGAGAAAGAGGTGCTGGTTAAGATGCGTGAGATTATAACCTCAGGTAAACCTCTTATAAGAGCAGATATAAAGAAAAAAGAAGAGGCTATAGAGAGCGGTAAACATAAGAGGTCTAAGTCCGGGAAGAGCTCTAAGACTAAGAAGGTTAAAAAGTCAAAACATAGGACCGCTAAGAGTAAAATCAAAACTAAAAAAACAGCTAAAGTAAAACCTAAGACTGTTAAAAAGAGAGTCAAGGCTGCTAAAGCTAAGAAGGTGGTTAAAAAATCAGCTAAGGTAAAACCTAAGATTACTAAGAAGAGAGCAATCAAGAAGAACCTTAAGGTGGCTAAGAGTAAAGCTAAAAGGAGAAAGAGATAGTGGATTTAAGTTCTTACATTAGAGAGGTAATGGATTTTCCAAAAGAGGGGATAGGTTTTAAAGATATAACCACTCTTCTTAAGGATGGCAAAGCTTTCTCTTCATCAGTTGATGCTCTATATGATGCAGTTAAGGATTATGAATTTGATAAGATAGTTGCTATTGAATCCAGAGGGTTTATCTTCGGTGCGGCATTGGCTTATAAGATGGGAGTTGGTTTTGTTCCGGTGCGTAAGGAAGGAAAGCTTCCCTCCGATACCGTTTCAGTTACTTATGAGCTTGAGTACGGTCAGGATACGCTTCAGATGCATAGCGATGCATTATCTCCCGCTGAGCGGGTATTAATAATAGATGACCTACTTGCTACAGGCGGTACCGCAGCTGCAGCAGCTGAGATGGTTAAAAAAGCAGGGGCAGAGGTAGCTCTGGCTGCATTTCTTATTGAGCTTGAGTTTTTAGAAGGCAGGGAGAAGTTAAAGGATTATCCTATCCTAAGTCTTATTAAGTATTGAGGTTCTAATTCCATCATTTAATTATTTTACCTTAGGTTGGCTCGTCTTATAAATGCAGATAATAGTAGTAAAATACTTGATATTATTAATTTTTGTATGTATATTTAAGCTATGAAGGAGAATATTGAAGCAATAAAACAGAAAATTGTTCCTATTTTGCAAAATTACGGAGTTAAAAAAATAGCTCTTTTTGGCTCTTCTATTCGAGATGAGATGGAAGAGAACAGTGATATTGATATTCTAATAGATATTAAGGCAGATATTAGTCTGCTTGGCTTTGTAGGGCTTAAACAAAAACTTGAAGAAGTTTTAGGGCGGAAAGTAGATTTAGTAGAATATGATACTCTTAAACCTATTCTTAGAGAAAGGATTTTAAAAGAACAGGTAGTGCTATTATGAAAAGAGATATCAGGGTATATATTGAAGATATTTTAGAGGCTATCTCAAAGATAGAAGAGTATATAAAGGGACTTAATAGTGAGGATGACTTTTACAATAATACCCAAGTTCAGGATGCTGTTTTAAGGCGGTTAGAAATTATTAGTGAAGCTGTTAAAAGTATTCCTCAAGAATTCCGAGATCAATATCTAAATATACCGTGGAAACAAATTGCTGGCATGCGAGACATACTTATTCATGAATAATTTGGGGTAAATCTAAAGCGAACCCTAAAGGTTGCCAAAGAAGATATAGTTGATTTAAAAGATAAGATTTTAAAGATAAAAAAAGATTTAAGCTGAATTTGTAAAACAGAGTATTAATTTGACGGAGTCTCTTTTCTATCATAGAATCTACAGATATGGCTGCAGAAGAACGTAATTTTAGTAAAATTGATGATATCTTAAAAGAGCTCTCTCTGGGCCGAGTTGTCATCATGGTTGATGATGAAGGCCGGGAGAATGAGGGTGATTTTATCATGTCGGCTTCAGATGTAAAGCCGGAGGATATTAACTTTATGGCTACTCACGGCAGGGGTCTGATCTGTGTTCCCATGGAAAGTAAGAGGCTGGATAAGCTGGATTTAAAGCCGATGCGTCTTTCATCAGAAGATAAGTTTAAGACTGCCTGGGCCGTCTCCTGCGATGCAGCCAGCGGTATCACAACTGGAATATCAGCTCATGATAGGGCATATACGGTCGGAGTCTTAACAGCTGAAGATACGGAACCTGAAGATTTAATCAAGCCCGGCCATGTATTTCCCCTAAGGGCAAAAGACGGAGGGGTTCTGGTTAGAGCTGGACATACAGAGGCTGCTGTTGACATGATGCGTCTGGCAGGTCTCTATCCGGCCGGGGTGATATGTGAGATTATGAATCAGGACGGGACTATGGCAAGAGTTCCGGAGCTGCTTAAGATAGCCAAGAAGCATAATCTTAAGATCTCAACTATAAAGGATTTAATAGAGTATAGAAGAAAGAGAGAGAGGCTGATTGAGAGAGTTCTTGTAACAGAGATGCCTACATCGGCCGGTGAGTTCAAGTTATATCTTTATAATGACAGAATAGATAATGGTTACCATCTTGCTCTTGTTATGTCTAAAGGGGATAACGAAAAACCTTTAGACCAAGAGCCGGTATTAGTCAGAGTCCACTCCCAATGTCTTACGGGTGATATCTTTCACTCTTTACGCTGCGACTGCGGAGAGCAGCTGCATAGAGCGATGGATATGATAGCCAAAGACGGCAAAGGTGTGATACTATATATGAATCAGGAAGGAAGAGGAATAGGACTTGTTGAGAAACTTAAGGCCTATGCTCTTCAGGATAATGGTTTAGATACAGTAGAAGCCAATGAAGCTTTGGGTCATGGGCCTGATCTGAGAGAGTACGGTATAGGCGCTCAAATCTTGGCCGACCTGGGTTTAAAAAATATAAGACTCCTTACAAATAATCCCCGCAAGATTGTGGGTTTAAAAGGTTATGGTCTTGAGATAGTAGAGAGAGTCTCTATTGAGGTAGAGCCCAATCCCTCAAACGCAAGGTATCTTAGGACAAAGAAGAGAAAGTTAGGACATGATTTAAAGAATGTGTAAAGGAGGAGAGAGATATGAAAGAAGTAAAAGCAGATCTAATAGCAAAAGGTTTAAAGTTCGGTATTGTCATCTCAAGGTTCAATGAGTTTATTACGTCAAGGCTTTTGAGCGGAGCAGTAGATACACTGATTGCCCACGGAGCAGAAGATAAGGATATAGAGAGTTACTACTGCCCGGGCTCTTTTGAGATTCCCGGTTTTGTCAATCAGGTTGCCAAGAAGAAAAAATATAACTCAATAATATGTCTCGGTGCTGTAATACGCGGTGAGACACCTCACTTTGAGTATGTTGCATCTGAGGTATCTAAAGGGATAGCCAAGCTGAATATGGATTTGAATATTCCTATAAGCTTTGGAATTATAACATCAGATAGTCTGGAGCAGGCTATAGAGAGGGCTGGTTCAAAAGACGGCAATAAAGGCCGAGAGGCTGCACTCTCAGCCATTGAGATGGCCAATCTTTATAAGAAGATTAAGTAGTCCACAATCTTGTTTCGTAATAGGGGTTCTTATGCGTAAGCGCACTAAATCACGTGAGATTGCATTAAAGATTCTGTATAGGGTGGATATATCCAAAGAGTCTTCCTCTGAGGTTTTGGACGATATCTTAAGGAGAGAGAGGGATAAAAATATCAAAAAGTTTGCCCGGGAACTCGCTATAAATACTTTGGATAATATGCCGGTTTTAGATCGACTGATAACAAAGCATACTTTAAACTGGCAGCTTAACAGGATGGCGGTAATTGATAGAAATATCCTCCGTCTTGCCAGCTATGAGCTTCTCTTCTGCAGCAGTATCCCTCCCAAGGTTAGTATTAATGAAGCTATTGAACTGGCTAAGAAGTATGGGGACCAGGATTCCGGAAAGTTTGTAAATGGAATACTTGATGAGATAACACGTCAAGAGGTCTCCAGCAAATCAGAGTTTTTAAATGAATAGAGAAGCGGATCTGCATTTACACTCAATGTATTCAGACGGTACGTTTAGCCCTGCTGAGATCTTAAGACGTGCTAAAGAGCTCTCCTTGAGCTGTATCTCTATAACAGACCATGATACCGTAGCTGGACTGGATGAAGCTTTTAAAGCGGCCAATGAGATTGATATCGAGTTTATATCCGGGGTTGAGCTCTCCTCTTCTTATAGAGATAGAGAGATTCATATCCTGGGCTATTTTATAGATTATAAAGAAGAATGGTTTTTAAATAGACTTAAGAGTTTTAGAGACTTTAGAAAGTTAAGACTTCTTAAGATGGTTAAAAAGTTAAGAGACTGTGGTCTTAGCGTCAATTATGAGAAGATATTGAATGATAATCCCAAAGCTGCGATTGGCAGGCTCCATCTCGGTAAGGCTCTTTATGAGGAAGGCCATATATCGTCAATAAAAGAGGCATTTGATAGATATCTGGGAGAAGGGAAGTCCTGTTATGTTGAGAAAGAAGAGCTCTCTGTTCCAAGAGCAATAGAGATGGTAAGGTCTTTAGGGGGTATCTCAGTCTTAGCCCACCCTTACCTTTTAAGAGATGACTCTATAGTGGCTGAATTGCTGGATTTTGGTTTTGATGGAATAGAGGCAGCTCATTTTAAGCATCCTAAGGGTACTGAGAAAAGGTATTCCAAGATGGCCGGAGAGAGAGGGCTTCTTTTAAGCGGGGGCTCTGATTGTCATGGTGAGGCTAGGGCAGATATACTTATGGGTAAGAAGAGAGTCCCCTATGATATTGTAATTAAGATGAAAGAGTATTTAGATGAGAGAAGATAGAGATCTTAAATTTATGCATAGAGCTATCTCTCTTGCTAAGAAGGCCAGAGGCAAGACCAGCCCCAACCCTATGGTTGGTGCAGTATTGGTTGATAAGAACGGTAAGATAATATCGGAAGGTTATCACAGAAGAGCCGGGGCCAGCCATGCAGAGGTTGAGGCTATAGATAAGGCCGGCTTAAAATCTAAAGCTGCAACTCTATATGTCAGCCTTGAACCCTGCTCTAGTTATGGTCAAACTCCACCCTGCGTGGATAGAATAATAGAGTCTGGAATAAAGCGTGTTGTAATAGCAGTGCTAGACCCAAATCCCGAGAATCATAATAGAGGAGTTAGGCTTTTAAAAAAGAGCGGAATAGATATTAGATTAGGAGTCATGAGAGAAGAGGCCGAATATCTTAATAGGGTCTTCTTTAAACATATCAGGGAGAGAGTGCCCTATGTTAGTCTAAAGGCTGCTCTATCTTTAGACGGCAGGATTGCAGATAATAAGGGTCTATCTAAATGGATTAGTTCAGGAGATGCCAGAGATTTTGTACATAGAGAGATACGTTCAAAAGTTGATGCCGTAATGGTTGGAATAGGTACTGTTTTAAAAGATGATCCTTCTCTGACCTTAAGAGATTCAAAAGGAAGGCTGGTTAAAGAGCAGCCTCTAAGAGTCGTTCTGGATTCAAATTTAAAGATTCCGATAGGGGCTAATATTTTAAAACATAGAAAAGGAACTCTCTTAATAGTTACCTCAGTTAAGACGGGAAAGAAAAAAAAGAGAGAGGAATTGATAAAGAGAGGGGTTAGGATAATAGATATAGCCTATTTAAGCGCTAAGGGGTTAGATCTGAAGAGAGTGCTTAAAGCGTTATACAGAGAGGGTATCTGCCATCTTTTGGTTGAGGGCGGATCTTCAGTCTTAAGCAGTTTCTTAGAGAGAGGTTTAGCCGATTATCTCTATCTCTTTATCTCTAATATGGTTTTAGGCGGAAGCTATCTTATCTATAATGGCAGAGAGTTTAAATTAAATAAGTGTCCTAAGATAGTCCGTAGGGATTGTAAGATTTTCAATAATTCAGTAATGGTATCCGGGGATATAGTCTATGTTTAGCGGTATTATAGAAGAGGTAGCTCAACTTGAGAGTATAACCAGGAAGTCCAGCTATTATGAGCTTAAGGTTAGAAGTAAAAAGATCATAAAAGAATTGGCCTTAGGTGATAGCATAGCTGTAGACGGGGTCTGTCTGACCTTAAAAGCTAAAAATAGGGATAGGCTTATCTTTGATGTTATAGACGAAACTTATTCAAATACTAAGCTTAAATATCTCAGGAGGGGAAGATTAAATTTAGAACGGGCTTTAAAGTTAGGCGATAGAATCTCCGGTCATATCTTAACAGGCCATGTTGATACTGTTATATCTGTAGCAAAGATAGAGAAGAGAACTAAGAGGTTAAAGCTATATTTAAAATTGCCTTCTAAATATAAACATCTGATTGTCGATAAGGGGTCTGTTGCCTTAGACGGGGTAAGCCTTACCGTACAGGATTTAAAGCCGGACTCATTCTCTGTTGCCATTATACCCTATACAGAAGAGCGGACGAATCTGGGTGATTTAAGAGTCGGCTCCAAGGTAAATATTGAGTTTGATCTATTCGGTAAATATGTAGACAAGAGATTAAAGGCCGGGGCGTAGCTCAGCATGGCTAGAGCGCTTGGTTCGGGACTAAGAGGCCGCTGGTTCAAATCCAGTCGCCCCGACCAGATTAGACATTGTGATTTTTGAGGGAAAGAAAGATTCTCTTTTGACTTCTTTTCTGCCGAAATTTTGCCTTTTTTCTAAAGAACAACAAAAATCAAAATATTTTCTCAAAGGAGCCGATTTTAGTTTATTTTTCTAAGGACTTACAGTATAATATGGCCTGAAAGTAATGGTTATATATGACTGGTAGTATAATACCATATACATATCCAAAGTCAAGGGCTTAAATGTTATCCGTCAATATTAAGAAATTAAGAAAACAAAAAAAGTTATCTCAAGATCAACTTGCCAGATTGGCAGACATCCCATATAATACTTTGGTAAAAGTTGAATCTGGCAAATCAAATAATCCTACTTTTGAAACGCTTTCTAAATTGGCTGACGTTTTTGATGTTACTATTGATGATTTAGCAGGAAAGAAGAGGAATAGCAAAAAATGAAAGATCGGACACTGCATAAGATAGTTATTGGCGACTCACGGCAGATGAATGAAGTAAAAGATAATTCAGTCCATTTAGTAATTACATCACCTCCTTACTGGCAACTTAAAGATTATGGGTCTAAGGCTCAAATTGGCTTTAATGATTCATATCAGGATTATATCGATAATTTAAGCAAGGTCTGGAAAGAATGTTACAGAATATTACATCCGGGTTGTAGATTGTGTATTAATATAGGAGATCAATTTGCACGAGCAGTTATTTATGGTCGATATAAAGTTATTCCCATAAGGACTGAAATTACTAAATATTGTGAGTCAATAAGTTTTGACTATATGGGTGGAATTATTTGGCAAAAGGTTACAACATGCAAAACTACAGGCGGTGCTACTGTGATGGGTTCTTACCCTTATCCACGGGGGGGCATAATTAAAATTGATTATGAATTTATTCTAATATTCAAAAAATTAGGCAAAGATATAAAACCGAGTGTAGAAATAAAAGAAAAATCTAAGCTTTCAAAGGAAGAATGGAACGAATATTTTAATGGGCATTGGAATTTCCCTGGTGAAAAACAAAATGGCCATATTGCAATGTTTCCTTTAGAGCTGCCAAGGCGGTTAATTAAAATGTTTAGTTTCTACGGTGATACAGTTTTGGACCCATTTTTAGGAAGCGGTACTACATTAAAAGCAGCTTTAGAATTAAAGAGAAATTCTATTGGTTATGAAATAAACAAAGAATTTTTGGAGACAATTAAATCTAAGATTGGTGTACCCAAAGAACCCCTACTTTATAAAAGAAACTTCGATTACGAAATTATTTTTCAAAAACAAAATAGTAAGAATGAAAACGAAAAGAGCATCTCTGCCAAGATCAATAATAGCAATAATCATTTAGAGAGATTAACTGACCCAAAGCAATTTAGATTCGGGACTGTAATAGATAATAGCGGCAGAAGAGAAAGGGTGGATACATATAGAGTAAAAATTATTCCTCAGCCAGATGAAATAATATTAGATTCAGGATTAAAAATTAAACTTTTAGGAATTTGCCCTGCCGAAGATCAAACATATAAAAATAAAGCTATTGAATTCCTGAAGAATATGACATCTGGCAACAGAGTCTTTTTGAGATACGATGATTTAAAATTTGACAAGAAAAAAAATATTTTAGCTTATCTTTATTTAGCTAATAAAACATTATTAAATGCTAAATTGATAACAAATGGTCTTGCAGGATGTAACAGGGAATTAGATTTCCGGCTTAAAAATAGATTTATGAGATATGAAGAAGAAGCGAGGAATGCTAAACTTGGTATATGGGGCAAGAAAAAGAAAGGACAAACATTATGCCTAAAGAGTGGATCCTGAATCAGGCAAATATGAGATGGGGATTAACAAGAAAAACCAAAGTAGGTTCAGTTTCAGAATTAATAAGAAAATGCTCTCCCAAAGCTGTTAAGGTATGGGAAGAATATTATTATAAAAATGTTTATTCCAAACAGCATTTGGAACAACTTGGGAGAGTGCTATATATGAAGATAACAGAAGTATGCCAGGCAGAGATTGAAAGTTTAACAGAAGAAGATTGTATTAATTTTATTGTCAATCTTGTAGTAAATCGGACATACGATGGTTATCAATCAGAAATTCAAACTATTTATGGTCAGTTACAACAGATGCTGGGAGTTAAAGTTGAACCTGCCTCGGATGAGTGGGATAGAGGGTATAATGTAGATTTTTTCATCAAAATAAAAGGTCGATATATTGGACTTCAAATCAAACCAGCAGGATATGCTTATATCACACAGATTATCAACGAATTGAAATTTCAGAAAAAGACGCACGAAAAATTTACTACTAAATATGGCGGGAAAGTTTTTTATATTATTTCTGTGAAAGAAGGCGATAAAAAGAAAATTTATAATACAGGTGTAATTGAGGAGATTAAACAAGAAATAGCGAGATTAGAAAATGAGTAAAGAAACTGACAAGAAAAAAATTAGAAGAGCGTTTAGAAAAGGAAAAAAGTCTGCTAAAACAGCAGATGAGATACAAAGAGAAACAGGAATTGAGAGCAGTAGAACGCAAGAGCCTATACGTGGGATGATTAGAGAACTTATCAGAGAGGGGTTGCCAGTAGAGGTTTGCCTAAATGTGGATAGAGGATAATAAAGATAGAAGAAGAGCTAAAAGAAGTGATTAAAAACTTGAAAAGTAGAAGTAAAGGAGGTGTTAGATGAATATTTTGTTTCAGAGAATGATTAGGGCGGCAAAGTTAGACTCAAATCTGTATGAAGAAGTAGAGCATGATAAGACCTCACTATCTCAGGCAATGCTTGTTGTTCTTTTATCCAGCATTGCCGCTGGTATCGGGGCGATGAGCATTAAAGGCGGTATAAACCTGATTGCAGTTGCAGCTGCAGCATTGATAGGATGGGCTGTCTGGGCTTCTATTGTCTATTTTATCGGTGTAAAGTTATTGCCCACGCCTCAAACAGAGTCTAATGTCGGAGAACTTTTGAGAACAATAGGATTCTCTTCATCTCCGGGTCTAATTAGAATTTTAGGTATTATTCCAGGGTTGTTCAATGTAGTCTCGCTTATTGCCCAGATTTGGATGTTGATAGCAATGGTGATAGCAGTACGGCAGGCTCTGGATTATGAATCTACCGGTAGAGCAATACTGGTCTGCATCATCGGCTGGTTTATTCAGGCAGCTCTTTTAATGTTTTTATTGAGATAGAGGGCTGGGAATATGTTAAAGAGAGTAGATGTATATTACTCCGGAAGGGTCCAGGGGGTTGGCTTTAGATTTACCGCAGAGCGGATTGCTCTTGATATGAAAAATATTGCAGGCTGGGTAAAGAACCTGCCTGACGGAAGAGTCGAGATGGTAGCTGAGGCGGATGAGGATAGTCTGAAAGATTTTCTGGAGAGGATTCGTAAGAGCATCATGAAGCTATACATTGAAAGAGAAGATATTATCTGGGTAACTGCAGAGAACGGAATGAATGATTTTATCATAAGGTTCTATTGATCTATTATGCGTTATGCAGTCTTAGGAGATATCCATTCTAATTTAGAGGCCTTGGAAGAGGTTCTGCTGGACTTAAAAGAGAAGAAAATAGATAAGGTCTTCTCTATCGGCGATATTGTAGGCTATGGGGCCGACCCTTCAAAATGTATAGATATTGCAAGAGAGCGTTTTGAGTTTACTACTTTAGGTAATCATGATTCAGCCCTAACAGGGGGGCTTTCGCTGGACCTATTTAGCGGTATGGCTAAGGATGCTATAATCTGGAGCCAGAACAGAGTCGAGCATAATAATATTGAGTTTTTATCAGACCTGCCTTTGATTGAAGAGTATGGCGGTATGGTATTTGCCCATAGCTCACTCTATTCTCCCGAGAGTTTTGACTATCCTGTATCCTCCGAAGGGATAAGGAAGAATTTTGATATCCAGGATGATAAGAGGGTCTGTTTTATCGGTCACTCCCATATCCCGGCTATATTTATGATCGATGATATCTCGGGGGATATTGTAGAACTTCAAGATAAGGATACTATGGTTGAGTCCAAGAAGAGGTATTTCATAAATACAGGAAGCGTGGGTCAGCCTAGAGATGGAGACTCCAGGGCCGCATATATATATTATGATGATAGCGAGGGCAGAATAAGCATAGAGAGAGTAGATTATGATATCGGTAAAACAGCTTCTAAAATAACTGTGACAGGTTTGCCTGATAAATTGGCTGCCAGACTCTATGAGGGCGTTTGATATGGCGGGAGGGAGTATCTCCAAGATAGAACGTAGAGTAGAAGAGTTGAGGAAGAAGATAAGACTCTACGATCGCAAGTACTATTTAGAGAGTAATCCTCAGGTATCAGACTCTATCTATGACGCCCTCTATAGAGAGTTAAAAAATTTAGAAGAGAAATATCCTGAGCTCGTAAGACCTGACTCTCCCACTCAGAGAGTAGGTTCTTCTCTCATAGACGGTTTTAAAGCTCTCTCTCACAGTGTTCCTATGCTGAGCATGGATAATACTTATTCTGAGGATGAGCTTAGAGATTTTGATAGCAGGGTCAGGAAGAACCTGGGTCTGGATAGCGTTGAATATGTTGTTGAGCTTAAGATAGACGGTGTAAGCATCTCAATACGTTATGAGAATGGATTGCTTATCTCAGGAGTGACAAGAGGGGATGGCTACAGGGGTGATGATGTAAGCAATAATATCAAAACCATCAGAACTATTCCTCTTAATATTAAGACCGGCAGAGGTAGGATTGCCTCTGTCTTAGAGCTTAGAGGTGAAGTCTATATCTCAGAGAGCAAGTTCCTGGAGATAAATAGAGCGAGAGATAGAAACGGTGAGAATATGTTCGTTAATCCTAGAAATGCAGCAGCCGGCTCTCTTAAATTGCTGGACCCTTCTGAGGTTAGGAAGAGAAAGCTGGATATCTTTCTCTGGGGGGCAGGAGAGTATCGGGGGGTAAGTTTCAGCAAGCAGAGTGAGATACTCAATTACTTTAAAGAGCTTGGATTTAAAGTAAATGAGAATTACAGAGTGATTAAAGGAATAGAGAGAGTTATAGAGTATTGTAATAGCTGGTGCAGCAAGCGTGATTCTCTGGAGTATGATATTGACGGCATGGTTGTTAAAGTTAACTCTCTTAATGCCCAGAGGAAGCTGGGCAGGACTTCAAAATCACCCCGCTGGCTTATAGCCTATAAATTCCCGGCTCAGAAGGTTGAGACCATATTAAGAGATATAAAGGTCCAGGTCGGAAGGTTCGGTACCCTTACTCCTGTAGCTGTAGTTGATGCTGTCTTTGTATCCGGCAGTATAGTCAAAAGGGCAAGTCTGCATAATCAGGATCAGATAGAGAGGCTGGGGGTTAAGATAGGCGACCATCTATTGATTCAGAAATCAGGTGAGATTATACCTCAAGTTGTCGAGGTGTTAAAGAAGAAAAGAAGAGGCAGAGAGAGGAGCTTTAAGATGCCAAGCGAATGTCCTATCTGCGGGGGCAGCGTAAGGAGATTAAAGGGTGAGGTAGCTCTGCGTTGTTTAAACTCAAACTGCCTTTCTAAGCTTAAGAATTCAATAAAGCTCTTTGTCTCAAGAGATGCTATGGATATAAGCGGAGTGGGTGAGAGCCTGGCTGCACAGTTAGTCCAGAGCGGTATGGTTAGAGATTACGGGGATCTCTACTCCTTAAAGAGAGAAGAGTTATCAAGTCTTGATAGGATGGGAGATACTTCAGCCGGAAATATAATAGCTTCATTAAAAAAGAGTAAGAGCCAGCCTCTATCCAGGCTGATATATGCTTTAGGTATAAGACATGCCGGGCTCCATACTTCAGAAGTTTTGGCGGATAACTTCTCGTCTTTAGACGGGCTAAGAGCTGCTTCTTTCCAAGAGCTCTCTAATATAGACGAGGTTGGGCCTAAGATTGCAGAGAGCATTATTAATTTTTTTTCAGAGAGCATAAATAAGAAGGTTATCTATAAGCTTAAAAAAGCGGGGTTAAACTTAAGAAGTAAGAGAGCTAAGTCCGATACCCTCAAAGGTAAGAGATTTATTATAACCGGGACTCTTAAAGGATTTAGTAGAAAAGAGGCTGAGAATGCTGTAAAATTAAATGGAGGCCGGATCTTATCAACTGTAAGTTCTAAGACTGATTTCTTGGTAGTTGGAGAGAATCCGGGCTCTAAGCTTAAAAAAGCAAAAGAGTTAAAGGTTAAAATAATAACAGAGGATGATTTCAATAGAGTCTTAGTTGAGGAGAAGATGGTTTCATGAAAAAGATTATATTTATTCTATTTTTGGTGTTTTTAGCTCTGGATATATCCGGCTGCGGTTCTTTGAAAGGTGTGCGGGGTAAGTTTATCAGAGAGAAAAAAGATAAAGAGGAGAGGCCAATAGTTATTCTTGCGCTCAGAGATGATGAAGATATTGCAGACTACCATGAGCTTTACAGAAAACATTACTTTCTCTGGCAGTACTGGCATGATGAACTTATTGATTCTATAGAAGAGAATTTTAAAAAGCAGCAGCAATGTGTTTTGCAGGTATCTGAGCATCTGGAGTATTTGAAAAAATATGTTATTCTTGGAAAACAGGATCTTCTGAACGGTTATATCGGGAGAGTGAACAAGATAAAGAACAGGATGACCGATAGACGTCTCTCCGATATCCGGCGTTCCAGAATAGCTAAAGAGCTGAAGAAGCTTAAAAGGCTGATAGATAAAGAGTATAGATACTCTGAGATTAAAGACTATATTATTACTCCCTCCGACAAAGAGTGATCTCTCCTTATGAAGAGTATTTTACCCAAAGAGCTGATCATTGCCTCTAATGCTTATAAAAATATAGGAGCCATACTATCCAGATACGGTAAGAGAGTCTATATCTTAAGGGCCGGAGGGTCGTTTAAAAATAGTTTCTGGGCTAAAGAGATAGTGGCTTTACTCAAGAAGAGCGAGCTGGACTTCCTGATATCTAGACCTATACCCCCTGAGCCTGAGGTATCTATTGTTAGAGAGCTGATAAGAGAGGCCAGGTCTTTTAAGGCTGATATTATCTGCGGGATAGGCGGGGGCAGCGTTATGGACGCGGCAAAGATGACGGCAGCATGCTTTAACGAGAAGTTTAAGAATATCTCTGAGTATCTATATTCCAAGAAGATAGAGTCGAGAGGGGTAAAGTGTGTATTGTTAACTACAACTTCCGGTTCCGGTTCTGAGGTCTCAAGCAGCGTTGTCTTAGGAGATAGTTCAAGAGGGGAGAAGCGGGGAGTACGGGATCAGAAGCTAATAGCGGATCTAGCTATAATAGACCCGGTAGTTACTCTTACTTTAGGAAGAGATGTTACTCTTTATTCCGCTTTAGATGCTTTGACACACGCAGTTGAGGCCTATGTCTCAACTGATGTTGACGTAGCAAGCTCTATTTTAGCTAGGAGGGCATCTGAGATTATCTATAAGAATCTAAGCCGGGCTCTTAAAGAGCCTAGAGATATGCTATTTAGGCAGAGGCTCTCTTATGCTTCGCTCTTTGCTGCTCTTGCCTTCTCTTCATCCGGGCTCGGGCTTGCTCATGCTCTATCCCATCCAATAGGTATGGCCTATGGTCTCTCTCATGGTTTAGTCAACGCTGTAATTATTCCCCATGTGGTTGAGTTTAACTATTCTGTAGCTAAAGAGAGTTATCAGGATTTGATTTTTGATAAAAGGTATAAGAGTCTCTATAATCTTCTTAAGAGCTGGTTAAAGAAACTCGGTATTCCTTCAAGCTTTAAAGAGTTAGGGTTAAAAATAGATAATAAGTTAAAAGATAAGATTGCCTCTGCTACTCTTAATTCGGGAGTCTTAAAATATAATCCTAAGGGAGTTAAGGAAGAGGATATCTATTATATTCTGGAGAGACTATGGGTGAGATAAACGTTAAAAGAGTAGTAGTGCTCGATGACTATCAATCCAACTCCTATTTGGTCTGGCAGGAGGGTATTAAGTTCTGCCTGATTATTGATTGCGGCGGTGAGTTTGATAAGATAACCAGAGCTCTTAAGGGGCTCGGCTTAGAGCCTGAAGCAATACTTTTAACCCATGGCCATGGGGACCATATAGCCGGAGTTGACGAGAGCGGGTTAGATATCTATATCCATAAGGATGATCTGGATTTCCTCTCTAATCCTGAGCTTAATCTCTCTCTCTTTTTGGGCGGTTCTTTAAAGATAAAGAGAGAGCCGGCTATTTTTAATTCAGACCAAGAGCTATATTTTCCTAAATCGGATTTAAAGTTTAAAGTTATACATACTCCGGGGCATACTCCGGGAAGCTGCTGTTTTTTAACTAAAGACTTGCTTTTCTCAGGAGATACGCTCTTCTTATCCGGGGTGGGCAGAACGGATTTGCCTCTATCTTCAGAGAGCGCTCTTAAAGATTCTATTTTAAATAAGCTTTTTAAGCTGGATCAGAGTATTAGTATATATCCCGGCCATGGCGATATGACCGGAATAGGTTATGAGAGAGAGAATAACCCTTTTCTTTTCAGTGATTCTTTATAAGAGCAATGGATAGAGAACTGCTATTAGATGATTTTTTGTCTTATGTTAGTTTAGAGAGAGGTCTAAGTGATAATACTTCCCGGGCCTACAGGGTCGACATTAAAAAGTTCTATGATTTTATGGATAGTAAAGGAGTAGGGCTATCATCAGTAAGGAGAGATTTTATATCAGACTACCTCTGGAGTGAAAGAGAGAGAGGTAAGGAGTCTTCTACTGCTGCAAGAAACCTTGTATCTATAAAGGTCTTCTTCCGCTTCTTAACAAGAGAGGGCCATATCAAAGAAGACCCTACCGAGGCTATGGATTCACCTAAGCTTTGGAAGAGATTACCTGAGGTCTTAAACTTAACTGAAGTTGAAAGGCTTCTTGAGGCTGCAGGATCTGGTGATACCCAGAGCATAAGAGATAGGGCGATACTTGAGCTGCTCTACGGCAGCGGATTGAGGATATCAGAGCTCAACAGCCTTAAAGTGTTAGACGTTAATCTCGGAGTAAGTTTTCTTAAATGTAAGGGTAAAGGCGGTAAAGAGAGGATAGTCCCCTTAGGGAGTAAGGCTGCTTGCGCAATAGAGAGATATTTAAAGACCTCAAGGCCGGAATATTTAAAAGGCAGCAGCGATTATCTATTTTTGAATAGGTCGGGCAAGATGATATCGCGGCAATCCTGCTGGAAGATCATCAAAAAATATGCCTCTCTTTCAGGGATAAAGAAGTCTATCAGTCCTCATACGCTGAGGCACTCTTTTGCAACGCATCTTCTTGAGGGGGGTGCCGATTTAAGGTCTGTACAAGAGATGCTTGGCCATGCTAATATTTCTACAACACAGATATATACCCACGTGGATAGGGAATATCTTAAACAGATTCACAAAAAATATCATCCACGTCCATGAAGATAAGAGTAGAGAATCTAAATAAAAGAGTTGACCCCAAGCTTAAACCCTTACTCAGGAGCTTCTCAGATATCGCAGAGAGTTTAGACATTAAACTCTATATCGTGGGGGGGTTAGTCAGAGATTTGATATTAAAGAGAGGCTGTTTGGATTTAGACTTACTCTTAAGTTCAAAGTTAGACAGCTTTATAGATTTAGTTCAGAGTAAGCTTGGGCTAAGTGTTGAAGAGACCTCTTTCTTGACCGCTAAGGCCGAAGTTAATGGTCTAAGTATTGATATTGCTCAGGCTAGAGGAGAGCTGTATCAAAATAACGGTTCTCTTCCTGAGGTCTACCCCTCAAAGATAGAAGAGGATTTTAGGAGGCGGGACTTTACCATAAACAGCTTGATGGCTAGAGTCTATAAGGGTGAGCTGGTTGAGGTTTTGGACTATGCGGGAGGGTTGGCTGATATTGATAAAAGAGTTATACGGATAATAAGAAAAGGCAGTCTCTATGAAGATCCTACCCGGATAATAAGAGCCTTAAGGTATAGAGCGAGGTTTGGTTTTAAGATAGAAGAGAGCACTTTAAGCGAGCTGAAGGAGGCTATCAATTCAAATGTCTATGAGAGTTTAAGCACTCAGAGGCTGGGAGCTGAGCTTCTAAGAGTATTTAAGGAAGAGAGGGTATTTGGGCCGATAACCGAGTTATTTAAACTTAATGCTATGGGTTTTATCCCTTCTGTTGAGATAGACTCTACTCTTAGAGAGAACTTAAAAGTCTGGGATGGTTTTAAAGGCAAATCCTGTTTCGAGCACTATTTTATTGTGCCTTTAAATATTGTAGCTGGAGATTTAAGTAGAGAGGATTTAAATATTCTCTTTGATATCTTTGAGCTTACGAAGCATCAGAGAAAGATAATGGTTGAGTTTAAAGATATTGATAGAGAGAAGCTGCTGGGGTATCTTTCAAATAGCTTGAAGGCTGTTGATATTTATGATAGATTAAATGGCCTTGATATACATTCTATCGTCTCTCTCTATATCTCTGCTTCCAGCAGAAGAGCAAAGAGGAATCTGCTCTCTTTTATAGATAAGATATCCAAGGTTAGGCTCGAGATAACGGGAGAGGATGTAAAGGGTTTAGGTGTTGCTGAGTCTCCTCAGATAGGCGAGGTACTGAAGAGGGTCTTACGCAGTAAGATATCGGGGGCTCTTAAGAGCAGGGCTGATGAGGTTAGAGCGCTTAAAGATCTGTTAAAGGTCTAATGCAGATATGGTAATCTTCATATCCGGAGTTTTGGTTAAGATAACATTAAAAAAGTATTGAGCAGTCTGTTATAGGATAGAGTCTTTAAATGAGCAGAATAGATAGGGTAAATCAAGAACTTAAGAAGGCAATAAGTGAGATACTTCTCTTTGAAGTCAAGGACGAGAGAGTAGGCTTGCTTACGGTGACCCATGTTAAGATGAGTGCTGACTTAAAACAGGCCAAGGTCTACTACACTGTTTCAGGAGATGAAAAGAAGAGAGAGGAGGTTAAGAAAGGGATAGATAGTGCTAATGGTTTTGTGAGGCAGCTCTTGGCTCATAAGATGCGGATGAAGTATGCCCCCGAAATTATATTCTATTTCGACGATACACTGGATAGGACTATAAAGGTAGAAGAGATGCTTGATGAGATAAGAGATGAAGATAGAAAAGAAGATCAAAGACAAGTTACTTAAATTTAACAGTTTTATTATAACAACCCATATAGATCCTGATGGTGATGCTATAGGCAGCCAGCTGCTTCTCAGGCGGCTCCTGAAGAGGCTGAACAAGAAAGTGGTTATGGTAAATGTCAATTCTACACCCGCTAACCTTAAGTTTCTGCCCGGGGTTAAAAGCATAAAGCTTTCCAGAGATTATAAGGTAGACTTTAATAAGTTTGATACTTTAGTTGCTTTAGATATTGCAAATCCTCATAGAGTCGGGAGAATGAGTAAGGTTATCTCTTCTGCTGAATATGTTATAAATATTGACCACCACATAAGCAATAGCAATTTCGGTGATTTGAATTGGGTAGAGAGAGATGTGTCTTGTGTAGGTGAGATGATATACCGGCTTTATGGTTACCTGGGCTTAGAGCTGGACTATAAAGATGCTCTGCTTAGCTATGTTTCAATAGCAACAGATACAGGTTATTTCAGGCATGAGAATACAACTTCTGAGACTCATAGGATTGCTGCCTCTCTCATAGATAAAGGGGTCAAGCCGAATGTTGTCTATAGCGAGCTTTTTGAAAATAAGAGCCTCTCCAAGATGCGTATTTTTGCTTATGCTTTGAGCAGCCTGGAGAAGAGAGACTGTATGGCCTGGGTAGATATCAGCAAAAAGGCACTTAAGAGGAGTACTGCAAAGAGGGAGGAACTTGAAGGGTTGATAGACTCCGTTAAGACTCTTAGAGGAATAAAAGTGGCTATGGTATTTCAAGAACTTGATGATGGTATTATTAAGATAGGTTTTCGCTCTAAAGAGAAGAGAGTAGATGTGGATAAGATTGCAGCTATCTTTGGCGGCGGAGGCCATAAGATGGCCAGCGGCTGCAGAGTTAAAGGGACCCTTTCGGGAGTTAAGAAGAGAGTGCTCTCTATAGTAGCTGAATATCTAAAGAAGGGTTAGCAATATGTTTAATGGATTCCTACTAATCAATAAACCTAGTGGTATAACTTCACATGATGTGGTTGATTTTATCAGAGAGCGTTTTCAAATCAGAAGGGTTGGTCATGGAGGGACACTCGATCCTCTTGCAACAGGCCTTTTGATTTTAATGCTGGGAAGAGCTACAAAGCTCTCTCAGAATATTATAGGGCTCGATAAAGAGTATTTTGCTCAGATGAGCCTGGGATTTTCTACTACGACCGGAGACCTGGCCGGTGAGACAATTGAGAAAGCAGAAGATAAGAGTTATTTAAACCTTAAAGAAGATCAGGTTCAAGGAGCGTTCGACTCTTTTATCGGTAAGATAGACCAGATTCCTCCGATGTATTCAGCAGTTAAGTATAAGGGTAAAAGGTTATATAAGCTTGCCCGGCGTGGTATTGAGGTTCCCAGAAAGCCCAGAAAGGTTAAAGTCTATAATATGACTATAGAGAAGATAGAGTTACCCGAGGTATCTTTTAAGGTAAAATGTTCTAGGGGGCTCTACATAAGACAGCTCTGCATTGATATAGGTAAGAGGCTCGGCTACCCGGCCCATCTATCTAGAATGGTCAGAACCTCGATAGGTAGATTCGGTTTAGAGGAAGCTAAGAACCTTAATCAGATACTGAATGAATCTGATTCTGAAAAATATATTATACCTCCTGAGATAGCCTGGGATCTTATCCAGAGATGATACTTCTAAAAGAATCTGATTTTTCGAAAAAAGATATTCATAAAAACATAGTTTTGACCTTAGGCGTCTTTGATGGTGTCCATATAGGTCATAGAGAAATATTTGACCTTCTTAAGTCTTTAACTTCCGATCTGGATTCAAAGAGTCTCATTATAACGCTCTCTCCTGACCCTGAAGAGGTTCTCTATTCCGATAGGAGGTTTACCGTTATAAGCCCCTTGGATTATAAGATAGAGATCTTGTCTCAGTTGGGCTTGGACTACTCTATGGTGCTTAAGACTGATAAAGAGTTGCTTGGGTGCAGCCCTAGAGAGTTTTTCGATAAGTTTATCTGGGAGAGGTTCCGTCCTAAAGCTATTGTTGTCGGAGAAGATTTTAGGTTTGGCAGAAAGAGAGAGGCTGACGTAGATGGTTTACGTAAGCTTTCGAGTGAGTATAAGTTTTCACTCCATATAGTTCCCTTTTTAAACTATAAGGGAGAGAAAGTAAGCAGCTCTAGAATCAGAGAGGCTCTTTTGCGGGGTGAGATAGAAGATGTGAGTTATATGTTATCCCGGCTCCCCAGATTTAGCGGCCGTGTTGTACCCGGTGAGGGCAGGGGGAGAAAACTCGGTTTCCCTACAGCCAATATAATAACCGATTATGTATTTGATTTAAAGAAGGGTGTCTATACGGGTTGGGCTTTGCTTAAATCAAAGAGGTTGCCTGCTCTTCTTTACGCCGGCACTGCGCCTACCTTTGGCGGCAAGTTTTTGCGTTTTAGGTCTATATTCCTAGATTTAGAGGTTATCTCTACGGGAAGAGAATGGCATTTGAAATTCAGAACTTCTTAAGAGAAGAGAGATTGTTCTTTAATAAGGGAGATATCCAGAAGCAGCTTGAAGTAGATAGAGAGTCTCTTATAAAAGAACTCTCTCATGAGGTTTAATAAAGATGGATAGGGTAGTCTTAAGGAATAAAAAGGTAAGACGAGATTTTTATGTTGAATATACTATTGAGGCTGGGATAGTCCTCTGTGGAAGCGAGGTGAAATCCTTAAGAGAAGGAAAAGCCTCTCTCTCGGATAGTTTTGCTTTAATTGAAGGAGGAGAGGTCTTCTTATATAACTTTCATATCAATCCCTATAAGTTCTCATCCGTAAATCATGAGCCTAAAAGAAAGAGGAAGCTCTTGCTTAATAAGCGTGAAATATCCAGATTAGTTATGGATGTTCAGAAGAAAGGTTTTACCCTTATACCTCTGAGCGTCTATTTTAAAGATAGTAGGTTGATCAAGGTTGAGATTGCCTTAGCGCGGGGTAAGAAGAAATACGACAAAAGAGAAGACCTTAAGAAGAAAGTTATCAATGCTGAGATTGATAGGGAGTTGAAAAAGCGCAGATAAGATGTTATATTTATATTGTATTATTGATCTTTGAAAATGGGGGTGAATGGATTCGATCCATTAAGTAGGCTTTGAAGCTGCATGCCGAGGATATCAGGCGGCCTCGCTAAAAACCTGATAACACAATTAAGTGACGCTGGTTGCGTCCCATTCTCTTTCTGTTAAAGAGAGAGGCCTCTCTTAGGGTTTACCTGTGACTCTATCTGAGGCTTGAAAAGCAGGTTGCCTCTCTTATTCTGCCTGCGGATAAGAGGTTAAGACTTAGCAGGATAGCTTCTTTAAATCCTGCCTTTTGGAGTTAAAGAGGTGAATTTAAATAAAAGGCTAAACATGTAGAAGCTCAGAGTACACTCATTGGAGACGCGGGCTCAATTCCCGCCACCTCCATCTTTAATATATTAGGTAGCATAATAGGGTCAGTTAGTTATGTAAAAAGTAGTCAATCCTGCAGTAAAATCAAGTATTTACATTACAAGATAAGTCAAGTTATTGTAAGTTATCATTTACTCTTAGAAAGCATGATTTTGTATTTTTGGTGGTGTTTTGGTGGGGTTTTTGATTTGATTTAAATATTTTATTTATTGTAAAACAATATAAGTTATTATATTATTTACACATGAGTCCAACTGTATTCAAAGAAGGAAAATATAGATTTCATTTTTTCTCTAAAGAGGAAGATAGAGTCCATATCCATGTTGTTTCTTCTGATGGAGAAGCAAAATTTTGGATAGAACCAACAATTTCATTAGCAAATTATTTTGGTTTTTCTAAAAAACAACTAAATTTTTTACAAAAGATTGTCGAAAGGCGTAAGAATGAAATTATTAAAGAATGGAAA
>JAVCCL010000036.1 GCA_030765505.1 Candidatus Kaelpia imicola
CTGAAGTTAAGCTGATATCACCGCTCAAGGCCATTGTTACCCAGAACATAAGGTAGCCGTGATGGAGTCCATTACTATCATCATAGGTTAGGCCTAATTCATTGAAGAGGCTGATGACAGACGGCATCAGCTGGGCGATTATTTCAGGAAGATCTTCTATGCGCTGTTTGACTTCTTGTAATAATGTGTTATATCCTGAATCTCCAGGTTTAACTCCTTTTACAATAAGAACATAGTGTATCCAATCTGTAATCATTCCCATTGAATTGGGGTCATAGTAATCTATCGGACTTTCCAGAATGGTGTTTAAATCTTTTACTACAGCAAGAAAATCTTTAACATACTGAATACTCCAGTTGATAATGTATTCCTCATTGTCAAATATAAAGCTTTCATTTCCGGATGTGGCCTTCTCAGCCCAGTAAGTCAGAAAACCATTATCTTGATATGGAGGATTTAGTATATCAACCGGCCCAATCAATGCTTCAACTGCATCTTTAACTTCAGCCATTGCATCAAGTAGGCTACAGATATAATCAAGTCCACCATTTACTTTTGATAGTGCTTCTTCTGCCATAAAAGTAAAGAAACCTATATCAAAAGACCCTAGGAGTGCAGTTATACTGGGGCTCATCTGATTTTTAAACAGGTTGTATACTTCTTCTCCAGAATAACCCTCTCTCATATACTGAGCCCAGCCTGCAATTATCTTTATATCCCTTGCATTTCTAACATCGAGATCTCTGTGGATTAGATTATCTTTTACACCTTGCATAAATATATCAGCAAGTATCACCATCATCTTTACATTGAGCTGGGTAAATCCTAAATTTATAAGATTTGCCCAGTTAAACAAGGCCTGTAAATCACTTATATCTTCAAGATCAACTGCTCCCATCTGGAAGAATGAACCGTTATACCAGAAATCGATTGCATCTTTTAAAACCCCTACTGTATCAATAAGTGATTGGACTTGATTTAAAGTATAGCCTTGGTCTAAAAGTCCTGACCAGAAATCCAGTATTGCCTGATCATTAGCATTGTTTAAATATAGTGCTCTACCTATGAGATTCTCAAGCCAGCCTTGGATAGTATCAGTATCTGATTGAGATGCCTGAGTTTTTAATGTAGATGAACTCTCTGTCTCTTCCTCTTCATCTTCCGCTTTTGAATCTTCTGACTCTTTCTCTTGATCTTCTCCTCCGGGTTGCTCTTTCTCTGCCTCATTTAAGGCATTTTTATTATCCACTGCATTTTGAGCATCTCCAGTAGATTCAGAGCTTGGCGGCATCTGTCCTTTCTTTTCATTTGAACTTACTTCAGCAGCATAAGAAAGCGTAGATGTGGTAAAAAAACATACAGCTATTAATATTCTGATTAGTAATTCTGCCTGTTTCACTTTACTTCCTCCTCCAGAATTATTTAAACTATCTGGTATTATATTGTTGCTTTAATAGATCGATCTCTTCTCTAAATGTATTGCCGTATAAAGACTTTTGATTTAATGTAAATT
Organism: Candidatus Kaelpia imicola; assembly: GCA_030765505.1. NCBI lineage: Bacteria > Pseudomonadati > Candidatus Omnitrophota > Candidatus Kaelpia > Candidatus Kaelpia imicola. Next base: position 1,514 of record JAVCCL010000036.1, read on the forward strand.
TTATGCAGTCTGCCATTGCCTCTTCTACAGACCTATTCCAGCCAAGCATAGAATAATTTAATAGTACTCCATTTACAAAGCCTATCAAGAGACTATCTGCGAAGTCATATTGACCTAAATAGTCGAATTTATAACCGGCTATAAATAGAGTATTTTCAAATTTATTCTCTTCTTCACCGATCTGTATATAGGGTAGTAATTCTTTAAGTTCTTTTACCACCATAGTTGTTGCCAGAAGAGCGCTCTCTGCTACCTCTTCTTCTGTAAAGCTGCTGTTTACAATGGCTATATTAGTTTCAAATTTAGCATATAAATCTTCCGAGAAATAGATCGTATTTATAGTTGCATCTGGAATTATATCAATTATTGCCTGATGGAGCGGTGTCTTAATGGTTACTGCAGGTATAGGAGGTTTCAGGATAGCTACAGGTTTAGCCTCTATCGGTTGAACTTTAAATGTGATAGAATCTTCAGCTACTACTTCATTGCTAATGATTGCTTCTATATCTACACTGTAGGTATTCTCAGCAGCATCAACAGGTTCAAATAGATATATACTGGAGCTGTGTTTTCTCTTCTCATCAACTAGAACACCTTCATCATCAACCGTTGTTATATTGTATGTTATAGGTTCCTCTATCGCAGAACCTTCTGTAGTTATGGCTATATTTATTGGAATTATTGGGTCTTCACTTATTACTGTTACTGTTAACTCTCCGCTCTCTTCATCTACCACTGCTGCTTCAGGTATTGTTATATTTAATGTTACTATTTCATATAGAGTCTGTTTTTCTACTGGAACAGCTTCTTCAGTCTGAGGTGCAGGGGGGATTGTCTCTCTTGTCGGTTTAGGTATCTCTTCTGGAGCTCTAGATACTACAATTGGTTTTTCCTGTATATCTCTTGTTAAGTCTTTAGGTCTTTCTACAGTGCCGTCTCCTTGCATTGATTGAGTCAGCGCAAGCTCATTAAGTGGAAATGGTTGACCAGCCGATTCATATAGCTCTCTTAAAGCTTCTTTCAAGATTTCAATATTTTCTGGAGATAGTTCCGGTGCTTCTACTACAGAACTGTCTGCGGATGGAGAAGGTATGTTTCTTGATGCTGTAGTTGTTGGAGGCGGATTAGGGGTTAAGTCTATCTCTTCAAATGTAGCCGCAATCTCGTCTACTGCTTGATTAAAGCTTATACTTCTAGCATCAGAAGTATTTTTATCTGTCCAATATCCATGTTTTTCCCATGCTGCTACAGCCGCTCTATCAAGCATAGCTTCAAAGTTATTTTCTATGTTATCAGGATCTCTTTTCATCTCTCCCTCTAGTTCACGTGTAAAGTATCCCATAAAGCTCTGTATGAATTCACCATGTATCTCTAAACATTTACCTTCTGCTCCCGGATACATTGTCAGGAATCTAGGGTAGCGTACCGAGGTATCTCTCATCATCCAGAAGCTGAACTCTCCCTCTGTAAGATTTGCTATCTCAATTGCTGCGCGGGTCAAGGCTCTCTCTATGTAAGGTCTTTTGGTTGTGGAGAATTTAAAGTAATCAGATAGAATACGGGAGATCATGCCTTCTCCGCCGTTAACACCTGTATCATTGAACCAGATTAGAGTAGAGTCTAATCTATCGCCGTTTAATCCCCAAACCTCAATCAGTATCTGCTCTAAGTTAGCTGAAGCAGGTATGTTTGCTATCTGAGGAGTTGTAATTTCAATAGCTACAGTTTGGGCAAGATTAAACTCTTCTTGAACCTCTGTGTCTCTATTTCCAGTAGCTGTTACGATATAATTATAATTTCTCAATTCAGGTGTGCCTTCGGCAACCTCAAATTCATCTGTTCTTATATTTTTATTCACTCTTTTAATTTCTGCTTTCATTTCATCGCTATCTAAATAATCTCCGAGAGATGTTTTAATTGCTTCAATAGCAGTTTTCATTTCGGTACTGTTTGGAGCATATTCGGGATGTTGTTTTTGAGCTATTGCACGAGCTGCATTATCTACCACAATATGCCCATAATTTATCAATAAAATTCTGGCAGAGTTTTCTGAGCTATCTTCTAAAGCTCCGGAGCCTGTATCATGGCCTTCTCTTAACAGTGCCATAACGTTCAGCTTACCGTTCATTTCAGAGATTACTCCATCTACTATATTTTGATAAGCTCTATAGACGTTACTTAATACCGTATTCATCGTGCTTAAGATATTCTCTGTATTAGGAGAGTGTCCTCTTCTTAACACTTCAGACCTCTTTTTCTCATATACTTTCATTGCCTCTTGTATCTTATAAGGTTGGAGATTCTCTTCTTCCCATTCATCTACTCCAGTATCGATTCTTGCTATAATCTCCTGACCTAAGAGTGTGAGTTCTCTTAAACCATTTAGATCGCTGCTTAAATGTCTGTTTAATTCAGCTATGTTGCTATATCCAAAATATCTTGCCAATGTTTCTCTATCTATAAGAGATGTTGCCGTTAGTATATCTGCAAGCTCTCTATATGTGTTCTGGTTTAAATAATAAGTTTTACCCTCGATATCTCTTAACCAAGATGTCCAGTTGGGATCGTAGATATTTAAGAACGAAGCTACAAATGTAGTATCTATATTTTCTGCTCCATTTTGAATAAGCAGGTCTCTAACATCCTCAAGCAGAGTCTCTTCTGTCGGTATCTGGTATCCTCTGCTTACACCTGAGCCGCTTATGCATGCTTTTTTAGCTGCTTCACCTCGTACCATAGATAGGGTTACTTCGGGTTCATTTGCAAACCAACCCAAAAGCCCTACTGCATTAGGATTATTATAATCGAGCTTGTAATCATCGAGTGTAACTCTTGCAGCTATTTCAGCATTAAGTATCTCTTTTACCTTATCTAATCCATATATTCTTGCCTGAGCTACATAATAAAAGACTATTCCGGACTGATAGGGGTCAAGCATATCTATATCCATAAACCTGGCCTGTTCTACGAGAGGTTTCAGCTCAGCTGCTATAGCCAGCCTATCGGATACTATTTTAACTCCGTAATCAATAGCTAGCTCAAGGACAGATTTACTGAATAAACCCTCTAATTGTTCTTTATATGCTTCTTCAAATGTTGCATAGTATTCATTGCGTTTAGGATGTACCCGGATAATAGTTGGGCCTCCGCCTACTGTTACGGTTTGACCTTTAAATTCCTCTAGCTTAGCATATTGTTCATCTGTAGGGCTTAATGGGTCAAAACCATTTGTCAACATCCAATCAAACCATATCTCTTTAGCTACTTCTGGATCTATAGCAGTTTCGTATGGCGGTACATAAGAACCTTCAACCGTATAAGACTGGATATAGAGCTGTCCGTTTTTAATATAGGCTGTTAAGCCTTGTCCTTCTAAGTACTCAACTATAAGCTCTTGGTATTCAGGCTGGTTTCTTAGGTTTCTCATATAGGCATCCGAGGCTTTAAGCTCTTCATCGCTTATTCCGCCCCAGAGAAGGCTTGAGCCCTCTTCTGTAGCTTCAAACTCTATCTGTAGTTTTAGTCTTTCGATATTTGATATATCTTTACCATCAATACCTTTATTGTTAAGGAAACCATTGAAGGAGTTTTCATAAGGATCGCTGCTTCTTGCTATCTCTAAGTATGTATTTAATCCGATCTGCATAGCATTTTCTGATTGATTTGTCAGGAATCCTGCCTGGTCAAAATTGCTGAGTAATACTGAGTCTTGCTCTAATGATATAGCAGCTTGAGGTTCTAATGCATTGCTTACCTTTATTAATGTGAATACGAAATTCTGCCAGGCTTCGTTTGCATCGGCTGATTCACCAAGTACACTGGCCTTGATCCAGCTATTATATACACCGCAGACATTACGGATAAATCTAATTGCTTCTAATTCTATATAATTGAAAGTAACAGCATCTGTGCCGGAATTCTTATAATCTTCAATATGACTGAAGTACAGTGTTCCCTCTGGCATCTCAGCCATTGTAAATTCCTTACCCGTATATCTCTCCCAGAATATAATCATTCTGGCTAAGTCGTCATCGCTTCTAGGAAGCGGGAAGCTCTGAAGGTAATTATAATTTGGAATCTCACCCGATATCCTTCCAATTTGCATATCAGCTATTATTCTTTTTATCTGTTCAAAATGAGGGTCTTCTGTGAATTCTTTTATCTCTCGGTCTGTTATAGGAGCAATGAGTTTTGCATAGTAGCTTAATAAGCCTATAGCATCAGAATTTTGCAATATATCTTCTATTGTGTAATTACCTTCTGGTTGGCCTATTGCTTCCATTGTTTCACCGACTCCAAATGTATTTAAAACTTGAACAGTTAGCTTTAAATTCTCTTTTAAAGAAGTTAAAGCCTGTGTTTTTGCTTCTTCTTCTGATAATCCGTAGTTTTCTTTTAGTTCTTGTATATGTTGCCATGTTTCTTGAGTTGTAGCCTCTAGATATCCTGCATTAGTTAAATTAACCCCAAAATCTATCGTGTATCCTTCTGGTTTACCATAAGATAATAAAATATTTAATTCTGCAAGCCCTTGAATATCGGATTTAAGCTGTAATATGAATTCTCTCTCTTCTCCAAGAAGTGCAAGTATATAGTCTCTATTTACGCTTTCTACAATATTGAAACTAGGATCATTCAGTTGTTCTCCCACAGAAGACAATAACCCTGCCATAGTGGCATCTGATAATATAGATGTTGGATCAGATAATATTTCAATTGTTTCACTTGTTGTTAAATCATTTATCAGTAAAGGTTGTAATAATCTTAATGCTTTAGCGTTATCTTGAATATCTTCTATGGTTTCTGCTACCGTTTTAGCTCCATATATAATTGGTGCAGCAAGACCTGATATTATCCAAATAGAGTCTGCTCTGCCTAGAATATTAAGGTCTACAATTTCGCTTTCAACCGCTATTCTTATCTGATTCAATATCTCTATTTCTTTACTTAACCCTGCTCTTCCATTAACCGAGAATCTTCCTCCTTCAGGGTTTACAACTGTGGATAACTGTGCAATTTGGGCTATTAAGCTTAATGAGCTAAAGCCTTCTATTGGATCTTGTGGGTCATATTCCATTTCCAATATTCTTCTTAAATCCATTGTAAGTTCTGGAGTTCCTTCTATATTAAATAATTTTGATAATATATTTTCGGTTGTTGTTCTATCGTTACTATCTAGAGCTATTTTTAAATCGAAAGCAGTAGTTGTTGATTGATGAATAATAGCTAGAATATCCTGAGTTAAAATAGTTTTAATATTTTGTTCGTTTAATTCTGTTAATGTATTTATATATTTTTTTTCAATGTTTTCAATCCATTTACCAAATTGTTCGGTTATATTTTGCGGTATTCCTTCTATATTAGGCATGATTCTTTCACCGCTTGGACAACTTAGGAAATCGGTTATGGCGGGTGCAATTTTATCTTCAATAAATATTAAAGCTTCATCTCGGGATGAGTCTTGAAGCAAACAAGATATAATGCAATCTAAGAACCCTATGCCTGCCCATTCTTCCATTGTTTTTACATAGAATCCAGCTACACCTGTCACATCTATAGCGCCATCTATTGGTTCTCCGCTTATTGTGGGTATTCCGGTTATGAGGTTAAAATGTGCTCCGTATAGTTCTTCCAAAGAAGCGTCTCTTACGAGTATCTTTTCAAGCAATAAAGTTGCAGAGATAAGAGATACCGGAATATAATCTCCATTTTCTTCAGTTAAGCCAGCATAATAACCTAAGAGTGAGCGATAAGCATAGTTGCCACTGCTTATATCTTCTTCAGATCCAACTCGGTATGTTTCACTTAAATCTGTAGTGCCATATAAATATTGTACTATAGGATTAAGCAGTTCACGTCTCTGTACTATTTCTGTTTCTGGAGAGGATAATACAATGACATCTTCATCGACAGAACGTGCAAGGTTATAGATAAAATCAGTATCTTTATTATAGTCAAGCTCAAGTAAGCTGTGCATGCTCTCCATAACTTCAGGGATATAATATCCTATCCATTCTTGGTAAGCTTGCTGATGAGCATCAATTGAACCGTCATATTTTTCTCCAAGTACATATTTTTCAAGAAAAGCGGGTCCTTCTTCCTTTATATAGGTAATATACTGATTAAATTCAGAAGCGATCCTTACTTCTTCTAATAGATTTGATACTCCTTCGGTGCTTCCAAGATTAGTTATATGTAAAATATCCAGAATCTCTCTTATTTCATCTTCACTCGCTGACTCATATTCATCTCCGAGTATGCGTTTCGCTGCAGGAAGGACTATGCCTGCCCAGGCATCTGTTGAGACACCATATTCTTCTTTTAAGCCTTGATAGCTGCTTCTTGCTGTTTGGTAGAATTCGGTTGTTTCTTCAGTTGAAATATTTAAAAGTGCTAAACTACAAGCAGTCAGTTCTTTTATTTGCGGGTTTGGTATATTCGTCAGGTTGGTTTTTATTGTCTTATAATTTTCTATCAATTGGGTTACTTCAGAAATTGTAAGCCCTGCAATCTCTTCTGTATTTTTTCCATATAAATATTCCGGAATTAATATGCTTAAGATATATTCTCTCTCTTCTGTATTAAAAGAGTTTGCTCCAACCGCTTCTGTAATTGCTCCGAGTCCCTGGAGTATGCTCCTATCATAGAAATCACCGGATTTATTCAGCATTACTTTCGTAAGGTTTATTAATATTAATTGATTACTCTCCTCTTCTAAATCAAAAGTGATTATATCTGCCAGTTGCTCTCTTACCTGGTAAGCAAAATCAATATAGTGGCGGGTCATTTCATCCATTAGGTTTAATTTATCTCTTTCTTCATAATAATAAGAACCACTATATCTGTAGTAGTTATTATTTGTATAGTTAGGATCTGTTTCTGTGCCTTGAGATATAGGGGCGTCAAACATCTCATTGCCTTCAATATCAAGAGGTTCCAGATAATCTAAATGCTCTACTATCCTTCTTAATCTGTAATCTGTTATATTGTCTCTTGTAAGCAGGTCTATGAGTAGCTGACTCCATTCAGACACAGGATTATTTTCTTCTTCGCTTGCAAGATTAAACCCTAAACCAGTAAGTGCCCCGGTAGTAAATGTTTCGGCTGCCTCACCTCTGTTGCTTAAGAAGTCTATTACGTAAAGGACTCTTGCTATCTCTTCTTCTGTCTCATCTGATACTGTATTCTCTTGGATGTCTAGATTTGCAGGCTGTTCTTCTTTTGTTAACATTTCAATTATTTCAGCATCAGTTTTGCCCAAGTCTTTTAGGTCTACTATTAAAGATAGATCTGCAATATCATCTTCATTATTCCATAAATCAGATGTTCTACCTTTAATCTCCCGAGCTCTATCCAATAGGGGTTTGTATCTGATCATATCGCACAATAGAGAGATGATTTCATCCGGGCTCTCTCCGCGTAGTATGAGACGGCTTACATAGTAACCTACTTTACCGGCTGTCTCTGGATCCAGAAGATTTAATACAGGTTCCTGCTGCAGGTATTCTTCTCTGTAAGGTATTAAGGATAATTGGTTATTGCTATATTCAGCGGGATTGTTTAAGGCTTCTTCTATTGTTATATAAAGCATGGTTCTTTGCTCTTCATTTAAATTCTCAGGCTGTGCTTCTGTAGGGTCTGGTTTCCAGATATGATTTAGCGAGAGAATATCTTGAGCAAAATACTGTGCTAGAGTATCTCTTATTAAGATTTGATTATCTGTATCTGTAGATTTATATACTTGGGAAAGAGCATTAAATGACTCTTTCTGACTATCATAATTCCACATCTTTTTATGAGTTACGAATTGAAGTGTGAGTGCTTCTGCTCTCTCTCTTTCTGATATTGAACTATCTGTTAAAATTCCATTAAGCAAATTGAGTGCTTCTGTATAATAGGTATTTGACACTTCGTAAAATCTCTGGAATGCAAATATGGCTCTCTCATCAGGTGATTGGGCATATTGAATCATTGTCTCAACTTTATCGATATATATACGGGCAGCTTCCAATGCAGTTGCACCGGTTATATCCGGTTCTTGGTATATCTCTGCCATAGTTGATTTTGTTCTGGCTATTTGAGCAGTAATTATAAGAGGGAATATTGTATAGTTTAATTCTGATTGAGGGTCTATTATTGTAGCTGTTATATCATCATATGTAGAGGATATAGTTGTAGAGGTATATTCCATATTAGCCATTAAGGCTAAAGATAGAAGGCTTATCTCTTCAGTGGTAATATCTTCATCAGCTATCTTTTCTCTGAACAACCTCTCTATTTCGCTACTGTCTGATTCCTGGCAGGCCGTTATGATATC
>JAVCCL010000037.1 GCA_030765505.1 Candidatus Kaelpia imicola
CTGAACAATGCGATGACGGCAATACTGAGGATGGAGATGGTTGTGATTCAGAATGTCAGTTAGAAGAAGAGTTTTGCGGAGATAATATACCTCAAGCAGATTTGGGAGAACAATGCGATTACGGTAATATTGACTGTGATGAATGTACTCCTCCATATAACGGCGATCTATGTACTGCTGAATATGGCGAAGAATGTACATATTGTTCTAATGGATGTGAGGAAGTAACCCTTGCTGGCGGTTATTGCGGAGATGGAACACCAGATCCAGGGGAAGAAGAGTGTGATGACGGTATTAATAACGGTATAGTATGTGATCCTCCATATGACGGAGAATGTCAATATTGCTCTAACAGCTGTGAAATAGTGACAGTTGAAAGCAATCCTGGATATGATGTTTGCGACGATATTGATTGTCCGGCTGGTTATTATTGCGATCCTAATACAGAAGAATGTATAAGCGTTGAATGTGTTGATTTGTGGGATTGTGCGGCTTGCCATAGATGTGAATACGGCGAATGTATTCCTGATACAAGTTCTTCTCCTTTAAATGATGATTGTCCCGAAGGTTATCATTGCGATGATGGTGCCTGCATTGAGGACGAAGTTTGTAGCACCTGTCAAAGACGAGACGATAACTATATTTGCCGAAATATAACTACAGCCTGCGGGGAAGCTGATGACTGTGCCCAAGGCAGTTCTAATTATAGATGCGATAATGGCAACTGTGTTAGTTGTGAAAATTGTATTGGCGGTGACTGCGATATTGATGGAGAGTGTGTTGAGTGCAATAAAAGATGCGCTATAAGAGCAGATGGTAAATGTTTCTCTGAATATGATACATCCTGTGAGCATCTCTGTTTTGACTATTGCGGAAATACGATATGTAACAATGACTCAGAGAATTGCGGTACTTGTTCTGTAGATTGCGAATGTAATGCTGATGCTTGTGAAGAATGCAGCAACGGGGAGTGTGTAGTGTCATGTGATACCGATAATTGTTATGAATGTTTCAGAGGAGTGTGCACGCAGCAGTGTGCTACAGGCGAATGTTATAGTTGCGATGGCGCTGGTAACTGTGATTATCAATGCTCTGGATCCACGCCATATTGTGTTGGCGGTGACTGTGTAGAATGTATACAAGGTAGCTGTGGTACTGGTGATTGCTTAACATGCAGTAGTGGCCAATGCGTAAGCACATGCAGTAGTAGTCAATATTGCGATGGAAATGACAATTGTCTCCCTTGCCCTACTTGCGATAGTTTAAATTATGATTGCGGCAGCCGTAGTACTCCATGTGGAACACTAAATTGCGGAGAATGTACACCTTTTTCGTGTTTAATATGCGAATATGGGCAATGCGTAAGCGAATGCGATGATAATGAATATTGCGATGGTTTTGATTGCCAGCCGAACTGCGGGAATGGAACATGCGGTTCTGGAGAGGATTGCAGTACTTGTCCTGCAGATTGCGGTGAATGTTGTACGCCAGGTGATTATTATTCAAAAACATACTGTGAGGAAGATTGTGGAGGAGGAACATGTGCTTCATATTACGATCCACTCTATTCTACTGTAAGATGGGAGTGTAGTTGTCCGTAATAATAAATATCTTTTTTGTTGTGAGAAGTGTATCTAAATTTGCCTTTTCTGGAAAGAAGAGTTTACATTTCATAAAAGTATAATCTGAGTATAAAGATTTTATAACTAATATTATTTAAGTTAGCAAAAAGTTCTGATAAAGTAAGATTTCTCTACAGTTAACTCTTTAGGATTAGGTTAATATTTAATGCAATAAATAATATTAACACGGGGGTGTAGCTCAGCCGGGAGAGCATCTCGTTCGCAACGAGAAGGTCGGCGGTTCAATTCCGCTCACCTCCATAATTTGTAATTGAGTGATGGAGAAACATTATTTTTATAACCCGGGATTAAAAAAAGAAGATAGAGTTGTGTTATTAACGGAACAGGAGTTTTATCATTTAGATAGAGTGCTTAGATTAAAAGAATCTGATTCAGTTTATCTTCTTAATGGCAAAGGTCTTGTTGCTCAAGGAGAGATTAAGAGTAAAACAGAAACATCTGCTGAGATAATAATATTAAGCAACTCTTTTTTTAAGAAACCAAGGAATATTATTTTACTACAATCGTTAATAAAAAAGGATGCAATGGATTTGGTTATTGAGAAAGCTCAAGAACTGGGTCTTTCAGCTCTATGGCCTGTCATAGCTTCGAGATCCGTTGTTAAAATAGGGCATGGTAAAAAGAGTCAAAATAAACTGGAACGCTGGCAGAGAATAGCAATTGAGGCTATGAAACAATCGGGGAGCCCTTATTTAATGGAAATTTTGGAACCAGGGAGTTTTAGAGATATTTTAAGTAAATTGAGTAAAGAAGAATCTAAATATATCTTAAATAAATATGGTCAGGAAGCAAAAACGATAATAGGTTCGGATTTAGGCGATATCTTGCTTTTGATAGGTCCTGAGGGGGGTTTTACCGAAGAAGAGTATAAAGAAGCGGATTCTTATGGTTTTAAATCTATTAGCTTAGGTGAGAGCCGTCTTAGATCCGAGACAGCAGCAATATCTGCAGTATCAATCTTTAAATGCCTGATAAGCTAACCTATAGATGTATAATTTCTATCTAAAGACATTCGGCTGCAAGTTAAATCAATATGAGTCCCAACTTATAAGAGAGAACCTTACTCTTAACAATTGGCTTGAGGTTGAAAGTGTAGAACAATCCGATTACGTTTTAATTAATAGCTGCTGCGTTACTCATGATGCGGTAAGAGAGCTTAAGAGATTTATCCGCTCTGTGAAGCGTAAAAACTCTGCTTTAAAAATAGCCGTGCTGGGCTGCCTGGTCCAGCTCTACCCTCAGGAACTTCAGGATATAGAGTGCGATATCTTATCTAATAATAGAGAGAAGTTTGATCTATCAGGCAATTTAACTAAAGTCAAAGATTATATAGAAGGATTCAAGAATCATACCAGGGCATTTGTAAAAGTACAGGACGGCTGTAACAATAGATGCTCCTATTGCTGTGTTTGGATGGCCAGGGGCTCTTCTCGCTCAAGAGATAGAGGCCAGGTTTTAAATGAGATAGCTGCTCTATTAAGGTCAGGTTACAAGGAGATAGTTCTTACCGGCTGTTGTTTGGGCGATTTTGGTAAAGATAGAGGCTCTTCACTTTCTCAATTATTAAGTGAAATAAATGGGATAGATTCTGATTTTAGAATAAGACTAAGTTCTATTGAACCTCAGGATGTAGATAAAGAGCTGATAGAGTCTATAAGTAATTTTGATAAGATTGTACCTCATCTGCATATTCCTTTACAGAGCGGGTCGGATACGGTTTTAAAATTGATGGGCAGGAAATATGATAAAGAGCATTTTAGAGAGTTAGTGTTAAAACTTAAAGGTATGGATAGTTTTCAGTTTTCAACCGATATTATAGTTGGTTTTCCAGGAGAGAGAGAGGAAGATTTTAAAGATACGATAGAGCTATTGAAAGAACTTAGGCCTATTAGAGTGCACGTTTTTCCTTATAGTCTCAGACCTAAAACAGCGGCTTTTGAATTAGGTGGTAAGGTAACCGGAACTGTCTTATTGAGCAGGAGAAAAGAGGCTTTATCAGCGGCTCAAATTTTAATATTAGATAATTTAAAAGAACAAGTAGGCAAGAGATTTCAGGTTCTCATAGAGAGAAAGATAGGCAATTTCTGGGTGGGGTACAGCGAAAATTACATAAAGATTAAGTTTAGAGGTGATAGGGATTTTAAAAATAGATTGCTTTTGGTTAAAGCCGTAGATTTAGATTCAAACGATAGTGCTCTTTTAGCTGTTCCGCTGCATTGATTTGACTTAATTTCAATTAACTGCTATATTTCAAAAAATGGAAGATAGAGAATATCTCATAGCTTTAAATATGGTTGAAGGTTTAGGGTCGATCAGGATAACTAAATTACTGAACGGTTTTAACAGCGCAGAAGATATTTTTCGATCTGGTGAGAGTCGATTACAGAGTATAGCCGGTATAGGCAGAGAGCTCTCTTTACGGATAAGAAGCTTTAATATTAAAGCCCTGAAAGAGGAGTTAGAGCTCTCTAAGAAAGAGAATATTAAAATTATATCCATATTGGATGAAGATTATCCAGAAGACCTAAAGAATATACCGGATGCGCCTATTATTCTATATGTTAAGGGGGTATTGGATAATTCGGGTCTAAATATCGCAGTAATAGGCTCAAGAAAAGCAAGTTCTTATGGTTTATTGACGGCAGAGAGGCTCTCCGGGCAATTAGCTTCACTGGGTGTGACTATCATATCAGGTATGGCAAGAGAGATAGATAGCGCTGCCCATAAAGGAGCATTAAAAGCCGGGGGCCGGACAGTTGCTGTTTTAGGTTCGGGGTTACTTAATATTTATCCTCCTGAAAATGTTGAACTTGCAAAGCAGATAACTGGAAACGGCGCAGTAATATCAGAGTTTCCTTTAAAAACTTCACCTCTGCGTGAGAATTTTCCGCGCAGGAATCGGATTATTTCAGGCTTGAGCAAAGGTGTTATAGTAGTTGAGGCTGCTCTTCGTTCAGGGGCTTTAATTACAGCAGATCTTGCGCTTGACCAGGGTAGAGATGTTTTTGCTGTCCCCGGAGAGGTTGGTTCTCCTACATCTTGCGGAACAAACTATCTTATAAAGCAGGGGGCTAAGCTTGTTGATTCGGCAGAAGATATATTGGAAGAGTACGGTTAAAAAATAATCAGCATATTGATTGAATTGTTAAAAGGGGTTTATAGCAGGATGGTAGATTTGAATAGATTATTGCGTAGTTTAAAGATTAAAGGTATTATTAAGAACAGCCCGGGAGGATTATATAGGCCAAAATGAAGAAAACAAGTTTAGTTATTGTAGAATCACCTGCCAAAGCAAAGACTATCCAGAAGTATCTGGGCGATAAATTCCTTGTGCGGTCTTGTATGGGCCATGTCAGAGATTTGCCCAAAAGCAAGATGGGTATTGATATAGAGGGTGGATTCCAACCCCATTATATAATAATATCTCAGAAGAGGAAGGTAGTTAGTGGATTAAAGAAAGATGCTAAAGGTAAAGAGAATCTCTATCTTGCTTCCGACCAGGATAGGGAGGGAGAGGCTATCAGCTGGCATCTTGAGCATATATTAGCTGAAGATAAGAATGTATACCGGGTTGTATTTCACGAGATTACAAAGGAGGCGATTAAAGCCGCCTTCGATAATCCTCAGGAGATAGATTTAAACAAGGTTGATGCTCAGCAGGCCAGGCGTATATTGGATAGGATTGTGGGTTATAACTTAAGTCCGCTTCTCTGGAAGAAGGTTGGAAAGGGGTTAAGCGCAGGAAGGGTTCAATCCGTTACTCTGCGCCTTATTGCCGAACGTGAAAATGAGATTAAGAGCTTTCTTCCTCAAGAATATTGGGAGATAGAAGCTGATTTGAAGAAATATGATAGTGAAGAGAGTTTTAAAGCCAAACTTGTTAAAGTTCACGGCGAGAAGTCCGATTTGAAAAACAGAGATACTGCAGAGAAAATATTCAATGATTTAAAAGAGGCTGATTTTACAATAGATGAGATAAAGGATAAAGAGAAAAAGCAGAACCCTTCGGCTCCTTTTACGACGAGTACTTTACAGCAGGAGGCATTCAATAAATTAAAATTTTCTGCCAATAAGACAATGTTTCTCTCTCAGCAGCTTTATGAAGGCATAGATATAGGAGAAGAGGGGCCTATCGGTTTAATAACCTATATGCGTACCGATTCATTTAATATCGCAGAGAGTTTTATATCTAAGGTCAGAGAATATATTCCTCAGAATTTCGGCAATGATTATTTGCCCGATAAACCTAAAAAATATAAGAAGAGAGGCCGTTCTCAGGCAGCCCATGAAGCGATAAGGCCGACATCTGTCAGTAGATCTCCAGATGAGATATCTATATATCTAACACACGATCAGCTGCAGTTATATGATTTAATCTGGAAGAGGACTCTTGCATCTCAGATGAACCCGGCTAAATATATGGCCCGGTCGGTAGATATAGGAGCAGAGTATTGTATATTTAGAGCAAACGGAAGAAAGCTTATCTTTGATGGTTATACTGTTCTATATCCAAAAGACGAGACCAGTATATTACCTGAACTAGAAGAGGGTGAGAGACTCAAAATAGTTGAGCTTATCCCTTCGCAGCATTTTACAAAACCTCCTCCAAGATATACCGAAGCTTCTTTGGTAAAGATAATGGAGGAGAGAGGCATTGGGAGACCTTCTACTTATGCACCTACTATTCAGATATTAACCGTTAGAGATTACATCTATAAGCATTCCGGTCAGTTGGTCCCTACCGAGCTTGGTATAATCGTAATAGAGCTTCTGATAAGCCACTTCCCTAAAATACTCGACGTCGGTTTTACAGCACACGTAGAGGAAGATTTAGACAGGATTGAAGAGGGGGAGGTTCAGTGGGATAGTGTAGTGGCTGAATTTTATCAACCATTCTTGGAACAGTTAAAAGAGGCTCAGGATAAGATGCCCAGTGTAAAAGACGAAATTATTCAGACAGATGAAATTTGTGAAATCTGCGGTAGTCCTATGGTCGTTAAATGGGGGAGAAACGGCCGTTTTCTAGGTTGCTCCGGTTATCCGGAATGTAAGAACTCAAAAGCTATTACAACCGGAGTCAGATGTCCTCAGGAGGGATGCAGCGGTGAACTTGTTAAAAAAAAGAGCGGGAAAGGCAGGCTATTTTACGGCTGCAGCAACTATCCGAATTGCACATTTACCAGCAGTAGATTGCCGAACGACTCTTAAGGCCATTGTTATCTGATAGGTGAAAAAATAAATGACGAAAGAAGAAAAATTTTTAAAATATTTGAGAATAGAGAGGGAGTTTTCTTATTATACATCAAAGAGCTACAGAGAGGATCTAGATATATTCAACCAGTTTTTAAATAATAAGGACCCTAAAGAGACTACATATCTTGATATTAGAAGATTTATAGCGTATTTAAGAACAAAAGGAGATTCAAAGAGAACTATTTCACGAAGGCTCTCATGTCTTAGAAGTTTTTTTAAGTTTCTTATTCGGGAAGGTTACGTTAAGAAAAACCCTATGCTTGCAATAAGCGGGCTTAAGCTGGATAAGCCCTTGCCTAAATTCCTCTCTTATCAGGATGTCAGTCATCTCTTAGACAAAATAGAGAGAGGAGATTATTTTACAATAAGAGACGCAGCAATGTTAGAGACGGTTTATTCAACCGGTATAAGAGTAAGTGAATTGGTTAATTTAAATACCGTAGATGTTGATTTTATATCCGGACTCTTAAAGGTTTATGGAAAAGGTAAAAAAGAGCGGCTTCTTCCTGTAGGCTCAAAAGCATTGAAAGCCATTAAGTTATATCTGGATAAAAGAGTCTCTTCGGGCTTCGGTTCTAAGAGTGTGCTTTTTTTAAATAAGAGAGGGGAGAGAATTACAGAGAGAAGTATTGGAAGAATTATTAAAAAATATGCCTTGCAAGCCGGAATAGATATAGATATATCGCCTCATACCTTACGTCATACTTTTGCTACTCATCTTCTAGATAGAGGTGCTGATCTCAGGAGTGTTCAGGAGCTTCTTGGTCATGCCAGTCTCTCTACAACTCAAATATATACTCATTTAACTTTAGAAGGATTAAAAAGGGTTTATGAAAAAAGTCATCCCCGGGCTTAGCTTCAAGATAGCTCTAAATATTCTGTACTTTCTGTTTCTTCCGTCCGTTCTGGCAATCTATATCATAAGAGGTAAATATCACTCTGGATGGCTGGAACGGGTCCTGCTTGGTCACTGGAGAGAGATCATCAAAGAACGGGATAGTCTAATCTGGATACATGGAGTAAGTTTAGGTGAGGCAAGAGAGGCTATACTTTTATACCGCAAGTTAAAAGAGAAGAGATCCAATTATAAATATCTTTTAACGACGGTAACAGAGGTTGGACAGAAGTTTATAAAGCAGCATATAGATAGAGAGGATTACAGCGCTTATCTTCCTCTCGATCTCTCTTTCTTGATTCGCCGTGTTCTCAGTCATCTTAAGATAGAGCTGGTATTAATATTGGAGACAGAGCTTTGGCCTAATTTTATAATAGGTTTGAAAGAGCGCAGTATCCCCGTGGGGCTGATCAATGCCAGGATATCTAAGAAATCTTTTCCTCGCTATAGGCTGATTAAGACTCAGATTGGGAAAGTCTTAAACCAGCTGGATTTCATATCCAGCAGCGGCGATATGACAACTTTAAAGCTGGACTCTCTGGGGTTTAAAAATAGAGAGTATATTTTTGAAGGCAATATTAAATTTGATTTAAATCTGCCTTCAGTTAAAAGAGATTCTCGGATAGAAGATTTGAACCGTATTTTGAAACAGAATAACCAGAAACTTTTTATTGCTGGAAGCACACATGGAGAAGAGAGTATATTTTTATCTCGGTGTTTTCTGCAGCTTAAGAATAGCTACCCGGATTGGAAATTTTTGATAGCTCCCAGGCAGCTGATAGAACTGGAGAGCTTAAAGAATTTTTTAAGAGCAGGCGGTTACAGGTGGAGCCTCTTCTCTTTGGGGTTTCAAGCTGAGTCTGAACAGGACATATATATAATGGATGAGGTTGGTTATCTGCCGGCCCTATATAGCCTATCTGAAGCTGTATTTGTTGGAGGAAGCCTTCTTCCTTATGGAGGCCATAATATTATCGAGCCGGCTGTTTTTAAAAAACCAATTCTTATAGGGCCTTATTATCATAATTTTAAAGAGATTGTGGATGAGTTTTTAAAGGAAGAGGCGGTATTAATAATTAGAAAGGAGAGTCTATTATCTTCTATGGAGAGAATATTTTCTCAACAGAGCCTGAGGGAGCTATATGGCCGGAGAGCTTTTGGAGTTGTAGAGAAAAATAGAGGCGGCTTAAAAAAAGTAATAGATTTTGTCTGCTCACGATATATATGAAAGCAGCATATAAGAAAAAATATTTAAAGATCATATTCTCTGATAATAGAAAATATTTCATCCTATTCTTCTTGCTAAGCTCTCTCTCTCTCCTCTATGGTTCTGTTATTACAATCTTGAGATCTAGAAGGAGCAGGTATAAATACAAGTCTAAAAAACCTGTTCTATCTGTTGGGAATATAACATGGGGTGGTACCGGTAAGACTCCGCTTGCAATAGAGCTTGGTAATTATATTAAATCTGCGGGGTTTAAATTAGGTGTTATTCATCACGGCGGAGCAGCGGGGGATGAGGTGGCCCTTTTAAAGCAGAACATTCCCGGCGCTAGAGTCCTCCAGAGTACTTCAAAGTTAGCTGCATTGATAGAGTTAGAGAGAGATAGTGAGATAGATATCATTCTTATAGACGATGGGTATCAGAATTGGAACATTGAAAGAGATTTAAATATTCTCTGTCTCAACTTTAGAAAGCCTTTTGGCAATGGGTTTCTGATTCCAAGAGGCAGCTTAAGAGAGAGATGTTCCGCAATTAGCAGAGCAGATATTATAATGGTTAATAAGGTCAGGAACCAAGAGAGTTTTATCTATACCTCAAATATTAAAAGATATAATTCTCATGCGCCTCTGGTCTTTACAAAGTATAAGATTAAAGAGCTATATGATGTTTTTAACCAAACTCAGCTCTGTATGCAGGATATCTTCAGAATAAGAGCCAGTTTTATTACTGCAGTTGCTGATGCTGAGTATGTGAAGACTATCCTTGTGAATATGAATATAGATATTAAAGATGGATTTATCTATCCCGACCACCATCTTTTTAGAGAGGAAGATCTGGTTTCAATAAAAAATAATATCGCAGAAGATGTTAAAGCGATATTTATTACAGAGAAGGATTATGTAAAAATTAAAGATAATTTAGAATTTGTCAAAGATGTTTTTAATGATAAACTTTTAATTCTCTTTAAGATAGGTTTAGAGTATCTGGATAATGAAAAAGCGCTTTTTGGAAGACTGGATATTTTATTGGATAGCCTTAGCAGTTAAAGGCTTTTTCAGCCTCTTTCCTTACCGGTTAGGAGTTGGCTTTGGAGCAGGCGTTATATATCTGCTGTCGTTTTTTTATAGCCGCAGGTTTGACGTTGCGTACATGAATTTAAAATCTGCTTTTCCGTGTAAATATCCTGCTGAAATAAAATGGTTAATCAGGCGCTCAATATTAAATCTTGGGCTCTCTTTTATGGAATTTATCTTATCGGTTAAATTAAATAAAGAGCGTTTAAGCAGTTTGGCGGATTTCAAAGGCAGGGAGAATTTAAATAAAGAGCTTGGTTCAGGTAAGGGTATTATCTTTCTTACAGCGCATTATAACAACTGGGAGATTCTCCCTTTCTTAAGTGCTGTTTTAGGATGCAACTGTCATGTTATTGCAAGAGAGCAAAAATATGTCAGGCTCAACATGCTTCTTAATAGATACCGCAGCAGGTGGGGCTCCGTTGTTGTCGAGAAAGGGTTCAGCCTTAAAGCAATATTTAGAGCCTTAAGAAAAGCTGAGGTTATAGGGATTCTAGCCGATCAGAGTGCTGGCAAGAAAGGTATTCAGGTGAAGCTGCTAGATAGATATGCTTCTACGAATCCAGGCTTTATCTCTATTGCAAGGTCGACAGGAGCTGTTGTTATACCTGTTTTTTTAAGAAGGAAGAGCCTCTTCAGGCATGATATGGATATCTATCCCAGCATGGATTTGAATAAGCCCGGCAGAGAGATACTATCTGATTATAACAGGATTCTAGAGTCATATATTAGGAGAAATCCTGAACAGTGGCTATGGTTTCATAAAAAGTGGAAATACTCTTTAAATAAAAAGATATTGATTTTATCCGATTCTAAGCCGGGTCACTTTAAACAGTCCCGTATGGTGGCAGAAGAACTTAAAAAAACATTAGAGAGAAGGAATGCCCTTGAGTGGAACGCAGACGATCCAGGGTTAGTATCAATATCTGAAGTAGTTGTAAATTGGAAAAATCGTTTCTCAAAAAATATATTACATGTTTTAGGGGTATTTGCTTCATCTAAGGCGCAGGGTAGGTTGGCATTTTTAAAGTTTTTTATAGCTCCAGACAGTTATAGAGCTCTTATAAAGGATAAATATGATTATATAATAAGTGCCGGTTCATCGATGGTGGTTTTGAATCTACTTCTCAATATAGAGAATAGAGCTTTCAATATTCATATTTTGAATCCTGGAATTTATAAAAATAGATTTAGGTTATCTCTTGTTCCAGAACATGACGGGATAGAGGGAGAGAATGTTTTTTCTTATAAGGGTGCATTGGCTGAGAAGAGAGAAGTTGAGATAGATTCTGCAGAGAAATATCTTGAGGGGCTGGATTTAGATCAGAATGCTTTAAAAATATCTGTTCTTATAGGCGGTAATCCAAAAAGCTCCAAGAGCTATGCCGGCGGTGTTAAAGAGCTCTTCTCCCGTCTTGATTCTTTAAGTAAAGAGAGAGAGGTCAATCTTTTAGTAACTACCTCAAGAAGAACATCTCAAGAGTTAGAACTGTTTTTAAAAAACTCTCTCTCTTCTAAAAACTATCTCAAAGCTCTAGTTATAGCCAATGAGTATAATCCTTCCGGAGCATACAATGCTATACTTGATAGTGCTGAGATAGTCTTCGTTGGCGCAGATAGCATATCGATGGTTTCAGAAGCCCTGGCTTTTGCAAAAAACGTAGCTGTTTTTAAGGCCGGAAAGATCAAAAGTAAGAATGAGCGTTTAATTCAAAGTCTTAAGAGAGAAGGCTTTCTCAGCGTATTAGAGCCGCAGAATTTAGGGTGTTTTGATATGGGGTCTTTGGAGGATAGGAAGGTTAAAGTTCTGGATAATAGAGCCATGATAGCTGATCTTTTGGAAAGAGTATTATGAGAGTATTACAGATTCTACCGGAGTTAAACCTTGGAGGAGTCGAAAAGGGTACTATTGAACTGGCTAAGTATCTTGCTCTTAACGGTCATTATCCTATAGTCATCTCCAACGGAGGTAAGTTAGAGAGGGATTTACAGGAATTTGGAGTTAAGCATTATAAACTGCCTGTAAATAAAAAGTCTCTCAGCACTCTCTTGCTCTTACCCAAGCTGATCAGGATTTTCAACAAAGAGCAGGTTGATATTGTACATGCAAGATCGCGTGTTCCAGCATTAGTTGCCTATCTTGCTTTTAAAAGATATTTTGCCGGAGTTAATCTGACAAGGCTCTTAACCCAGGTTCCATCTTTTATAACAACTGCGCATGGCTATTACAGTAACCATGCTTTCAGCCGCATAATGGCAAAAGGTAAGATTGTTATCTCTCCGAGCAGAGTAATAGCTAAACATATGATAGAGGATTTCAATGTTCCTCTGGAAAGAATAAGGTTGATACCTAGAGGGGTCAATCTCTCTGATTATGAGTTTATTCTTCCAACAGATAAAGACTGGCAACATCCGGTTTTTGCTATTATAGCGAGACTCTCTCCTATAAAAGGTCATATAGAGTTTATCAAAGCTTTTAGAGAAGTCCTGCATTTTAAACCTTTTGCAAAGGCCTGGATCATCGGTGCTCCTTCGCCGGGCAAGGAAGGGTACCTAAAAGAGCTGGAGGTTTTAATTAAGAGATTTGGACTTGAAAATGCAGTTGATTTTTTAGGCAGAAGATATGATATTCCGGATCTGCTTAAGAAGATAAACGTAGTAGTTCAACCATCTAGAATACCAGAATCTTTCGGCCGGGTTATAATAGAGGCTCAGGCGGCCGGGGTGCCTGTTGTTGCAAGCTCTCTCGGGGGTTACAGAGAGATTATAGAAGAGGATGAAACCGGGTTTCTCGTTCCATCCCGAGATCCAAAATTGCTTGCAAAATGCTTAATAAAAATAGTTAAAGATCCTTATGTTTGCGATAAGATGGCCAAGATAGCCAGAGATAGAGTGGAGAGCAGATATAGTTTAGATAAAGTAAATAAGGATATTGTCAATGTCTACAAAGAGTCCGGGAAGAGATTGGTTGTATTGATTATAAAGTTTGGAGCTTTAGGCGATGTAATACTCTCAATACCGGGGATTAAAGCTTTGCGGCAGAAGTTTCCGGATGCAAAGCTCTGCCTTCTGACTACAGCGGCTGTGGCGGATATTTTTAAAGACTGTCCATATTTAGATAAATTGTTGATATATTCGGATAGAGGTTTTAAATACTGCGGCATCTTCCGCTCTATTAACAGTATCAGGAGGATAAATCCCGACATATCGATAGATTTACAGAATAACAAAATCTCTAGGCTGATTGCATTCTTTTCGAGCATATATCAGAGGTATGGTTTTGCTAATGCTAAATTCTCTTTTCTGCTCAACAGAGCGCAGAGATTGCCTAATACTCCCCTTCTACCAGTCGAGCACCAGTCCTATCTTTTATCTAAACTTGGAGTAAGAGGGCTTAATAAGGAGCTGGAGCTCTGGGTAGATAGGGATGCGCTGGAGAGAGTGGATAATTTTTTAAGAGCCCACTGGATAAGTAAAAAACAGCCTTTAGTCGCAATCAATATTGCAGCTAGCAGTAGATGGGCATCTAAAAGATGGTCTCTTGGTAAGGTGATTGCTTTGATTGATGAGCTTGGTTCCCGCAATATAAGGTTCGTAATAACAGGTTCTCCTTTAGATAAGGATGCAGCTTTACAGATTATGAAAGCTTGTAAAAATAAGCCTATTGATGCAGTGGGCAAAACAGAGATACCGTCTTTGATAGCTTTAATTAAAAGATGCAGCATGCTCCTTACTTCTGATAGTGCGCCTTTACATATAGCGGCTGCTGTTAAGACTCCGGTTCTTGGTCTCTTCGGGCCAACTGATCCATTGCGTCATCTTCCTTCCGGAGCCGATGTCTATTTTATTAAGAAAGAACTAAACTGCAGCCCTTGCTATAAGAACTCATGCAGGAAAAAGGTAACTTGTATGAGTATGATTACGATAGAAGAGGTTAAAAATAAGATTTTAAATATTCTTGATATGGAGAGAGATGAAAATTCTGCTGCTTAATAATCATTTTAATACAGGAGGAGTAACGAGTTATATTTTAAACTTGAGAAAAGGACTTAAATCTTTAGGTTCTGAAGTCTGCGTTGCTTCTACAGGAGGGGATTTAGAAGAGGTTTTGGAAGGTGAGCATATAAATATACCCCTCAAGACAAAGTCTGAAATAAGCTATAAGATACTCCGCTCTTTTGATATCTTGGCTCCATTTTTAAAAGGTGTGGACTTGGTCCATGCAAATACCAGGGTAACGCAGGCTCTGGCAAGATATATTAATTTCAGGACCGCGGTTCCCTATCTTACGACCTGGCATGGTTATCATCGAGTAAAGATGAAACATAGATTTTTTCCTTATTGGGGAGAGAGGGTAATAGCCGTAAGCGGTTTTGTCAGAGAGCACTTAATAGAGGATTTTAAGCTCCCCTCTTCTAAGATAAGTCTGATATATAACGGCATTGATCTATATAACTTTAAATCTTATCAGTATAAAAAAGAGGTTCTCTTAGAAGGCTTTGGAATAAAAGAGGGCTCTTTTGTAGTCTCTGCTTTAGGCAGACTTTCCGATGTTAAAGGTTTTGATTATCTCTTGGAGGCTTTTGGTGTTTTTAATAATAGGTATCCTCAAAGTATTCTTCTCTTAGCCGGGGAAGGTAGAGAGAGAGATGTTATAGAGGATAGGATTACAGGGCTAGGTTTAAATCAAAATATTAAGCTGTTGGGGCTGGTGTACGATATTAGAAAGTTTTTAGCCGTCTCCGATATCTTTATTCAACCCTCTGTTATGGAGGGGCTGGGGATATCTCTCTTAGAGGCTCTTGCAATGGGGCTGCCTGTTATTGCGACAGAGGTTGGGGGTATTCCTGAAATTGTTAAAAACAATTATAATGGTCTTCTAATAGAACCTAAAAGTCCAGATGCGCTAGTAGCTGCACTTTTTAAGTTAAGAGAGGATAGCCCTTTAAAAACCGAGCTTTCCGGGAATGCATTTAAGAGCGTGAATAAATTTTCTTATACCGATATGGCTAATAAAACTTATAGAGTCTATAAAGAGATTAAAGATGAAATCTAAAATTAAAATTATTTTAACAATCGGTCTTCTTCTTCTTCTTATAGGTTTATCGGCAACTGTAATTATTTTTTTATCCGATAAATATGTTCCTCCTGTATTGATGTACCATAACATCGATTATAACCATATGCATTCTAAGCTTAGTGTCTCTCCTGAGGATTTCAGGAGACAGATGGAGTTTATAAGAGATAATTACCGGCCTCTCAGATTGGCCGATCTTAGCAGGAAGATAAAAGAAGGTAGAGCCGTTGAGCGCGGAGATATTGCTGTAACATTTGATGACGGGTATGAGAATAATTATAGCTGCGCTTTTCCTGTACTTAAAGAGTTAGGTATTCCAGCCACTATATCTTTAATATTTGATAAGATTGGAGAGAGAGGCTACTTAAATCAAGAGCAGATAAGAGAGATGAAAGAGAGCGGATTAATAGATTTCAGTTCCCATACGCTTTCGCACAAATTTTTGACCGATTATAGTTTGGATATTATAAGTAAAGAGGTATTTGATTCTAAAAAGAAGTTGGAAGATATGTTTTGCTGGGATTTTGAAATCTTTGTCTATCCCGGGGGCAGGTTTAATTCAGAGATCAAATCTTTAGTAGAAGAGGCGGGTTATTATGCTGCCTATGCTACTTCTCCGGGTGAGCAATTTGACAATGATGATATCTATGCTTTAAAACGTGTCAGAATATCCAGAAGTTCTCATAACCCCTGGGTTTTCTGGTTCTACTCCTGCGGCGATTATACCTGGATTAAAGAGTGGCGAGATGAGGATTGAGATTTAGATCAGATGAGGATTCTAATTGTAAATGTAAATTGGATAGGAGATATTCTATTCTCTACATTTTTAATCCGTTGTATCAAAAAAAGTTTCCCCAATTCATATCTTCTGACTTTAGTTCCTGAAAATGGCGCTAAACTGCTTGAAGGTAATCCTTATCTGGATGGTATTATAGAGTTTGACCCGTTTAGTGAGAGAGGTTTTACCGGTTTTGATATCTCTTTGATAAGAAAACTCAGGAGTTACAATTTTAGTCATTCATTACACCTGCATAGGTCTCTATCAAGAAAGTGCTATGCTTATTTTGGAGGGATAAAAAATAGAATAGGGTACAATGAAAAACTAAACTCTTTTCTATTAACCCAGTCTTTGACCTCTCAAAGAGACAGAGTACATCGGGCATTGTATTACTTTAATTTAGGTTCTGTTATAAACATAGCTGATGATAGTAATGGCTTAGATATCTTTATCAGAGATGAAGAACTAGAGAGAGCAAGAGAAGTCTTAGCATCTCATAAGATAGATCGATTCTGCCTGATGCATATTGGAGCTAATTGGCAGGCTAAGAGGTGGCCTTTTGATTATTATTCTGAACTCATAAATCTTATAATTAATAAATATAATATCAAGGTTCTTTTAACTGGAACAGGGCAGGATGTTCAGGGTGCAGATTATATAGTCGCTCATTCTAACCCTGAAGTCTTGTCATTAGCAGGAAAGACTACCTTAAGAGAGTTAATATCGTTGATTAAATTGAGTCAGGTCTCTATAACAGTAGACAGCGCACCGTTACATATTGCGGCGGCTTTTAAAAAACCTCTGATTGGGATATTCGGTCCGACCGATGATAAGCTTACGGGTCCTTTTCGCCCTGAGGGTAAGACTATTATTTTAAAAGAGAATATAGATTGCTCTATACCTTGCTATAAAGATATCTGTCCCTACGATTATATATGCATGAGAAAAGTTAAACCTCAATCTGTTCTGAATGCTGTTGGCAAAGTTCTAAGATGAGGAGGTTTAAAAAAAGTTTTTTTTTGCGTTCAGCTGATAGAGTTGCAAAGGATATTTTAGGCAGCTGCCTTATTCGCAATTTTAGTTCTGAAGAGAGAGCCATAGTCAAAATAGTTGAGGTTGAAGCCTATATGGGTGTTAAAGATAAAGGTTCTCATTCTTACAGGGGGAGAGTTACAGAGAGAAATAAGGTTATGTATATGGAGGGAGGGCTCTTCTATGTCTATAAGATATATGGTATCTATCATTGCTTAAATGTTGTTGTAAACAAGAGAGATATACCCCAGGCAGTATTTATAAGGGCGGTTGAGCCTTTGGATGGTATAGAGTTTTTAAGGAAGAATAGAGGTTTTAAAGAGTCTAATTCGAAAAATATAAAAAATTTAACAGATGGGCCCGGCAAGCTTACTCAGGCCCTAAAGATAGGTCTTAATTTTAACGCTTCTAATGTTCATGCTAAGGAGCTATACATATCGGAAGATAGTAGATCCAAAAAAGGACAGATAGTTGCAACCAAGAGGTTGAATATAGATTACGCAGAAGAGTGTAAGGATTTACCGTTAAGGTTCTATCTAAAAGGGAGCAGGTTTATATCTGCTAAATAATTCTATCTCTAGGAGAGGATTCTTTGTCTTACAATAGAGAGCTTGAGAAGCTGCCGCCTAAGTTTATTGAAAAACTGTCTAGGATTTTTAATCCTTCTCTTTTTCAACGTGTTGCTAGGACATTTAATATCAAACGTCTGAACACTTTTAGGGTAAATACAATTAAAATCGATCGTTCAGCATTAATATCTGAATTAAAAAGAAATAATATTAAAGTAAAGAATGTAAATTGGTATAGAGATGCTTTTATTCTGCTTAAGCCGGAGCTGAATGAGTTTGCCAAGAGAGACCTCTATTTAGACGGTAAGGTCTATGTCCAAAATCTATCCAGCATGCTGCCGCCTCTCATTCTTAATCCCGGCAGCTCTGACTATGTCCTGGACTTGACCGCAGCGCCTGGGAGTAAGACAACTCAGATGGCAGCTATGATGCAGAATAAGGGTGGGATTCTGGCTTTTGAAAAGAACCCGGTAAGGTTTGAAAAGTTAGCAGCCAATCTAAGGTATCAAGGTGTAGTAAATACAGAGTTAAAGAACGAAGATGCACTTGGTATCTGGAGAGATTATTCCGATAAATTTGACAAAGTTCTTCTGGATGCCCCTTGTAGTGCAGAGGGCAGGTTTAATATTTCAAGAGCTAAGACATATCGTTATTGGAATCAGATTAGAGTTAAGCGGATGGCTAAAAAACAGAAAGGTCTTATAAGGACTGCTTTTGAAGCTCTGAAACCAGGAGGGCTATTGCTTTACTCTACCTGCACTTTCTCTCCTGAAGAGAATGAATCCGTAGTAAATTATCTGATTAGGAAATATCCTTTTTGCTGTAAGATTGAGCCTGTTAATTTAAGAGTTAAAAATATTTTACCTGCGCTTAGTTCTTGGAATGGTGTCGATTTTGCCAAGGATATTAAAAATTGCATTAGAGTGATTCCCGGTGAATTTATGGAAGGATTCTTTATTGCGCTTCTGCGTAAAATCAAATCCCATCACGAATATTCTAATTAAATATAAGGTTCTGTAGTATTCTATTTACACTTGCAGGTATAAGGGTGTATTTAGGGTTCTTTATAGTTCCGGTTATCTTGATCTTATGGAATAATTCTTGAATCCCTATGGATAAGATCTCTCCTATCTTGCCAAGAGAAGAGCTTACCTCTTCTGCATTCTCTTCTTGTGGAAATTCGGTTATTAAAGTTAAATCAAGATTGCCTGCTGTATTGATAGCTCCAGACAATACCAAGTTAACATAGTCTGAGATGAATATTGACTCCGGACTTTGCAATATCTCTTCTTGGAAGCTTAAGCTGCCCTTACCTTGAGTGAACGATATTTCACTTAACTCCGGTCTATTTATTAGAGAAGCTATCTGAGATAGAAATTTAAATCTACCTAAATTTCCCTCTCTAAATTCCCATTTGCAGGTTCCCAGCATAGATCCTAAATCTTTTAAATGTCCTTTTATAGCCGAATTGGCGAATAATAATGCATTACCGATATCTTTATCGAAAAATGGTTGAATTAACTTCTTAACTTCATAATTTCTAATGTATATATCAAGTTTGAAAGGAATTTGGTTTTCAATAGTAAAGTTGCCCATTGCTTGGATAGAGCTTGTTCTATCACCTAAGTATAGGTTTTCTATTAAAATATTTTTATTATCTACTTTTAAATCTATGCTGCCTGATTTTGCAATTATGTTTTTATCGTAAGATGTATCGCTTAGCACTAAATAAGCGTCAGCAGTTAACCCCTTATCTTTAATGTTATATTCTAAATTAAAATGTTCTATTTCTATATTGGACCCTATCTTACCGAAGCGAGAATCTTTTGGTATATCCATATATCCGAGCACTCTCTTAATATCGGTTGAACCCTTGCCTGCTAGCTGCAAATCTTGAGTATCAATTTCGTAGTGTCCGTTTACGTGCAACATAGATTTATTTTTATAGACACTTGTTTTAAAATTTATTGCATTCGAGATTTTTTTTATTTCACCAACGGAATGAAAAAGTTCACTTACTATGTTAAAATTAAGGGTGGGGTGCATCTTTAAATTGGTAATCTCTGCTGTTCCCTGCCAGATAATATTGTCATTTATGAATTTTAAATCAGTTATCTCTATTTTCTCCAGATCGGTTTCTGCGGTTAAACTGCCTTTCTCTATAATGGGTTTATTCTCTTTGATATCTAACAGGCTAAAGCTATTAACCGATACAATCAAAGACGGGATTTTATTCTTCAATATATAGTCGGTATTTACTTCAGATGACACCAATTTAAGGTTTGGTAAATTTAATTTCAGATGCTTTGCGTAAAGGTTGATTTTTAAATCCATATCTTTACCGGAAGTTGATCTTAAAAAGAGAGTAATCTTACACGTTCCTTCTAAATCTTTGAGTTGGTCTAGTAATTTGACATTTTCTATCTCTGAAACGATATTGAGTAATTTTTCAATAGGTTCTTTGGATGTTTCTATAGAGAGTAAGAAGTCTTTAGTTTTGATATCGTAGACAGAATCAATGATGTTAAAATTAAGTTTGTATTTATCTATTTGGACTATTCCTGAGCCTGTGAATTCACCCTGTTTATTTATCAATGCTGTTAGGTTTGGACGTATGCTCAGATTATAGATAAATATGGTCTCTCTCTGGTAGCTCATCTCTATCTTTGGGAAGATTACCCTGAATATGGCAAGGCTCGGTTTCTCTATCTTGAAGTTGTAAGGGGTATTTTCTGAAAGGTATTTTTCTAAACTAACAATTGCATTAGGTAGAAGCTGTTTCTGAAGATAGAGATACCCGGATATAGCAGCTATTGAAATAAAAATGGCTATAGATATTGCTATTTTTTTCATCCCAATTAATCTAACGCAATCTATCTTTGTTTACAAGAGTAATTACATCTAGACCTGTAAATATGAGAATATCTTATTTAAGCAAAAAGATGCGGTAAACCTTTAATTAGAGAAAATGTATTGGGTTGCTTTGGTTGTGCGAGGTTGTACTGACGGAGAAATAGAATTTGTTTTTAACAGTAAACCAGTGAAATATAGAATAATAAGCGGTTATCTTTTTCATATATAACTTGAAATTTGTCTTCTTTTATAATATATATATAACCTAAAGAAAAGGCCCTATCGTCTAGCTCGGTCTAGGATATCGGACTCTCATTCCGGCGACACGGGTTCAAATCCCGTTAGGGCCGCTTAAAGTCAGCAATTATGTTTTTTATAAAGAGAAAGAGGAGGAAAAGGATGAGTCATACAGGATGCCCGGTTTTAAATAACATTGAAAGTTATTATCAGGGCGAAAAGATATTAGAGAATAAGTACGGGTTTTTTGCAAATGACGGCCGAGAGTATATATTAAAATCTCCCAAGACTCCTATGCCTTGGATGAATGTGATAACAAACCCTGATTATGGGGCTGTTTTTTCACAGACCGGATGCGGTTTTAGCTGGTGGGGCAACTCTCAGATCTCACGTTTAACAACCTGGGTTCAAGATTTGGTCAGAGATGAATGGGGAAAGTTTCTATATTTAAGAGATAATGAAGAGAATGATTTCTGGTCTCTTTTCTATAAGCCTTGTCAGGTTGAGTTTGATAAGTTTGAGCTTCGCTACGGGATAGGTTATATTACATACCACACTGAATACAGGGGAATAGAGAGTACTATTACAATGTTTGTCCCTCAGGACTCTCCGCTTGAGATCTGGAAGGTAAAGATCAAAAATCTCTCTGATAAATCAAGAAGCTTAAGTATGTTTAGTTATCTGGAATGGTGTCTTGGTAATGGAACTGATACTCATAGAGAGTTTCAAAAAACATTTATCGAAACATCTTACAATGAAGAGTTAAATAGTATATTTGCAGCGAAGAGGAAAATGCCCGTTCCTTCTTTTATATCAACCGGTTTAAAAGAGTTTACAGGGGATGGTTTTCATAGTGTCAGCGTAAAGCCTTCAGGATATGAGGGTGATAAGAGGAACTTCTTTGGACGCTATAGGTCTTTTGCTAACCCTGAGAGCGTAGAGAAAGGAGAGCTTTCAAATAAAATTGGCAAGTGGAATGATTCAATAGCCAGTTTGAAAATCGATTTAGAGCTCAACCCGGGCGAAGAGAAAGAATTAATTTTTCTTACCGGTTTTAATGAAAATGATAATAAGACAAAGGATTTAATAAAGAGATACTCTGATTTAGAAAATGTTGAGCAAGAGTTCAGCAGGACTGTTAATTTCTGGGAAGGGTTCTTAGCACCTCTTCAAGTAGAGACCCCAGACAAGTCGTTCGATGTTTTAACGAATTATTGGCTTCGTTATCAGGCTATTGCTGCACGTATTTGGGCCAGAACCGCCTATTACCAATGCAGCGGCGGCTATGGTTTTAGAGATCAGCTGCAGGACTCTTTGGTATTTCTGCCTCTTAAGCCGGAGCTTACTAAAAAACAGATCTTGCTTCATGCAAAGCATCAATTTAAGGATGGAACAGTATATCATTGGTGGCATCCATTGCTTGAGGTGGGAGCCAAGACAACTATGACAGATGATCTGCTTTGGATGGCATACCTCAGTCTCTTCTATATCAAAGAGACTGGAGACTACTCTATTTTAGATCAGCCTCAGCCGTATGTAGACGATGAGAACGAAGAGACTCTATACGAGCATTGCGTAAGGGCGATAGATTTAGTCTTATTGCGTTTCTCAGAGAGAGGCTTGCCTTTAATAGGCGAAGGAGATTGGAATGACGGGATGAGTTCTGTAGGGCTAAAGTGGAAAGGAGAGAGTATCTGGTTAGGACACTTCTTATACAAGGTGCTCCAGGATTTTGCTTCCCTTTGCCAGAAAAGGTCTGATAAAGAGAGAGCAGAAAATTATTTAAAAAGAGCAGAAGATCTAAAAAAAGCAATAAATAAATATGGTTGGGATGGAGAGTGGTTTATAAGAGCTACTAAAGATAGCGGTGAGATTATGGGTAGTGAGAGCTGCGAAGAAGGCAAAATATTCCTCAATGCTCAAACCTGGGCCGTAATGCATAATACAACTGATGAGGATAGAAAAAAGAGAGCAATGGAGAGCGTTAAAAAACATCTGCTCCATGATTATGGTCCGATACTTTTCCACCCTGCGTATAAAAAACCAGATCCTACGATAGGGTACTTGTCTCGCTATGCTCCAGGGGTTAGAGAGAATGGCGGTGTATATACTCATGCAGCTTGCTGGGCTATTATTGCAGAGTGCGTCCTTAAAAATGGGGATATGGCTTATGATGTCTACTCCAGGTTCTCTCCAGCAAAACGGGGTATGGACCCTGAATTGTATTGTGTAGAACCTTATGTGACTTCAGGTAATGTAGATGGCCCGGATTCAGAGAATTATGGACGTGGAGGTTGGACTTGGTATTCCGGAAGCGGCTCCTGGTTCTTCCATGCAAGTACAGACTGGATTCTTGGGGTAAGAGCAGAGATTGATGGGCTCTTGATAGACCCTTGTATCCCTTCTAGTTGGAGTGGTTTTAAAATAAAAAGAGTTTTTAGAGGTTCAACCTACAATATAGAAGTTGATAATTCAAGTGGAGTATCAACTGGGGTAAAAGAAATCTACCTTGATGATATAAAGCAAGAATCTAATATCCTAAAGCCTCTCTCTGATGGTAAAGAGCATGAGGTAAGGGTTGTTATGGGTTAGAAGTTTGAGAATTAAGAAAAAATTAACTCCTATTCTGGTTGTTTTATTAGTTGGAATAGGGTTTTTAATTTATTCAGACAGTAAAAAGAAAACTTTTTCAGCTGATACAGCTAATAAACCCCCTTCTAAAGACGAGAGAATTCCGGCAAAAGATTTTAGCTTCCAGGGTTTAAATGGGGTAGACTATGATCTCTCAGATTTTAAGGGTAAGATAATAATAGTTAACTTTCGGACTATAAGCTGCAGTGCTTGTGATATCGAGATGGATTTTTTAAAGACTTTTATTCCTTCTATAGATAGAGCTAAGGTAGAGTTTATACCGCTTTTTTTGGGAGATAAAAAACTTGCTATTGAACGTTATTTAAAGCAGAAAGGCGCAGATTTTCCGGTTTATTACGATGATTATGGATTATCGGCCCTTAAGTACGGTGTATTTGGCTTACCTAACTCCTTTGTTATTGATAAAAATTTTAGGGCTGTTGCTAAGATTCCTGGAGCTATAGACTGGAATCAACCTGAGATAATCGATTTTATAGAGGCTTTAATCAATGAATGAGATATCATTCATTATGGCTTTTTTAGGCGGAGTATTCTATTTTTTCTCACCCTGTATTTTACCGCTCATTCCTTCTTTTCTCTCTTTTATAAGCGGTATCTCTTTTAATGAGATGAAAGAGGACCCCGGTTGTTTACGTAAGAGAATGGTTGTATATACCCTCTTTTTTCTATTAGGCTTCTCTTGTATATTTATATCACTGGGTCTTGGAGCTTCTCTGTTGGGTGAGATTATATTTAGATTAAAGTTCCCCGTTCAGAGAGTAGGCGGAATAGTAATAGTTTTGTTGGGACTCTATGTTTTGTTTTACAGCAAATTAAAATTCTTACCCACGCTGAATTTTTTACCGCGGAAGAAACCGGCAGGAATAGTGGGTATAATATTTGTCGGGGTAGTGTTTGCATTCAGCTTTACTGCTTGTGCTACTCCTTACTTGGCTGCTGTTTTGACAGTTGCAAGTATAAAAGCCAATCTATTTAGAGGGTTTTTATTGTTACTCTTTTTCTCCTTAGGCCTCTCTCTGCCTTTTCTGGTATCTGCTTTATCATTATCATGGTTTCTCACTCTATTTGGCAAGATTAAGAAGCGTCTAAGAGTAATTGAAATAGCAGCCGGCTCTATGCTTATCCTCTTCGGTCTCTATATTTTTAGCGGTAGAGTTTAACCCT
The DNA here is from genome assembly GCA_030765505.1 of Candidatus Kaelpia imicola. Lineage (NCBI taxonomy): Bacteria > Pseudomonadati > Candidatus Omnitrophota > Candidatus Kaelpia > Candidatus Kaelpia imicola. Next base: position 24,452 of record JAVCCL010000037.1, read on the forward strand.
CTATAATCAAACGGGTCTGTAATGTTTTGTCCAATAAGAAGTTTTTTACAAATTTGACAAAGTATTTATTATGTGCGATAAATAAGTCAAGGGTTTGGCCACCGGTGGGGGGCACTAAAAAAATAGACCAGATTTTAGATCTGGTTTTTTGTTTTGCCAGAGGGGGGACTTGAACCCCCACCCCCTTACGGAGACGTGATTTTGAATCACGCGCGTCTGCCATTCCGCCACCCTGGCTTAAATTATCGTA